>NZ_KB897930.1:0-219607 GCF_000377285.1 Thioalkalivibrio sp. ALE25
GACCCCGATCCGATGCGTTGCCATCATCACACCTCCCGAGCTAGCTTGGAGTGGTCTGTCGGGGCCTCACCGAACGCTGGCTTGCCATCTATCGTCGGTCCCGAGCCGATCGATTCCTTATCGGCGTTTAAGGTGAGGGGTGGGACGAACTCTCCTACCGTCTGTGCCACAGGCCAGATGCCAGCTTCGTCCCTCCACCCCGACAGACCCTTTCTAGGCCTGCCACGGGTAAACATACAAGCCTGCTTGCAGGCGAAGCCCCTGCCAAAGCCGGACACGGGCAGGAGCATTCGCCTGCAAGCAGGCTTCTACAGGGGCGGGGTTCAGAAGCCCGGGGTGTTCTTCTCCACCCAGCGCTGGGTGCCGTCGGTGAGGGTCTCGCGCTTCCAGAACGGGGCCTCGTGCTTCAGGCGTTCCAGGATGTCGCTGCAGGCGTCGCGGGCGGCCACGCGGTGGGCCGACCAGGTCGCCACCAGCACTAGGGCGTCGCCGGGGCGCACGTCGCCCACGCGGTGGGCCACATGGCAGCCCAGCAGCGGCCAGCGCGCCTCGGCTTCGGCGACGATGCGTTCCAGCTCGCGCTCGGTCATCCCCGGGTAGTGCTCCAGGAACAGCCCGGTCACGTCCTCGTCCTCGTTGAAATCGCGCATGCGGCCGACGAACACGCTGGCGGCGCCACGCGCGTTCGCGGGGATGGCCGTCTCGGCCTGCCGGACGATCTCCCAGGGGTCGAAGTCGTCGGTGTGGATCTCGACCGCCACCCTAGCCCCCGGTTACCGGCGGAAAATAGGCGACCTCGTCCCCGTCGCGTACCGGCGTCTCCAGGCTGGCCTGTTCCTGATTGACCGCGGCCATCAGGCGCTCCGGCGGGGCCTCCTGGTGGAGGTGCTGCCACAGCCCGCCAACGGTCATGCCGCCGGCGGGGAGTTCCGCCTCTTCGTTCGGGCGGCCCAGCTCCTCGCGCAGACGCGCGAAATAGTGAACGTGTACGGTCATTCCGGCCCCTGTAAACATGGCTGCGAGTCAAGCATTATAGCCATCATGAACGAATTCACTCACTTCGATGCCGAAGGTCATGCGCACATGGTCGATGTCGGCGAAAAGTCCGTCACCCACCGCGTGGCGATCGCCGAGGGGCGCATCCACATGCAGCCGGATACCCTGCAGCGCATCCGCGAAGGCCGCCATGCGAAAGGGGACGTCCTCGGCATTGCCCGGGTGGCTGGCATCATGGGGGCCAAGAAGACCGGCGACCTGATCCCGCTGTGCCACCCGATCGGCCTGACCCGGGTGGCCCTGGAGCTGGAGACGGAAGATACCGCCGTGCGCGTACAGGCCACCTGCGAGGTGCACGCGCAGACCGGCGTGGAGATGGAGGCGCTGACCGCCGTGTCCACCGCGCTGCTGACGGTCTATGACATGTGCAAGGCCGTGGATCGCGGCATGCAAATTGATGGTGTTCGCCTGCTGGAGAAACGCGGGGGCCGCAGTGGCACCTGGCGGGCCGAACCGAAAGGAGATTCCGAATGAAATGGATCAAGCGCCTGCTGGGCCTGATTGCCATCCTGATCCTGCTGGCCATCATCGTGGCCGCATACCTGCTGGTCACCTTCGATGCCAATGACTACAAGGAGCGCATCGAGGCCGAGGTGCAGGAGGCCACCGGCCGTGAACTGACCCTGTCCGGGCCGATCGGTCTGACCCTGTTCCCCAGCCTCGGGCTGCGCCTGGAAGAGGTGCGCTTCGGCAACGCCGAGGGCTTCGGCGACGAGCCGTTCGCCGAGGTCGACGTGGTGGATGTCGCGGTCGCGGTGATGCCGCTGCTGCGCCGCGAGCTGGAGGTCCAGCGCGTGGAGGCCGACGGTGTGCGTCTGAACCTGGCGCGCGACGAACAGGGCCGCAACAACTGGGACGACCTGCTGGATCACGCCGGCGCCGCCCGCGACGAGGCCGTGGGCGCGGATGACGACGAGCGCACCGAGACCGAGACCCGTCTGGCCCTGCAGCGCATCGACGTGGCCGGGATCTCCCTGACCAACGCCCGCGTGCACTGGGATGACCGCGAGTCCGGCATGCAGGCGACCCTGGAGCCGTTCGAGCTGCAGGTCGGGCGCTTCCGCCCGGGTATCGAGACGCGCCTTGATCTGGAGGCGGTCGTGCGTGCCGAGGGCGGCGACCTGGCCGAACCGGTGGAGCTAGCCCTTGATCTGGGCGGGTTGATGAACGTCGACCTGCTCAATGAGCGCTATTCCGTGCGCCGTCTGAACGCGACCCTGGGCCTGGATGGCGGTGGCCTGCCGCGCGCCGTCGGCATGACGCTGGAGAGCGACGTGGGGCTGGAGATGGCCGACGCCATGACCCTGCGCTTCGAACGCCTGACGCTGGGGGTTTCCGATCTGCGTCTGACCGGGTTCGCCGAGCTGTCCGATCTGGATGGCGAAGTGCCGCAGGTGCGCACCGAGATGCGTACCAACACCGTCAACCTGAAGGACGTGCTGACCGATCTGGGTCTGGAGGCGCCGCAGACCAACGACCCCGACGCCCTCGCGCGCGTCGCGTTCGATTTCTCGGCCAGCGGCAGCTTCCAGGCCCTGGAGATGTCCCCGTTCCTGGTGACCGTGGACGACACCATGCTGAGCGGATCCGCCGGCTGGGATGGCCGCGGTGAGCGCCCGAAGATCACCTTCGATGTCTCCGGCGAACGCCTGAACCTCGACCGCTACCTGCCGCCGGAGGTGGAAGAGGCGCGTACCGACAACGGCAACGGCGAACGCGATGCCGACGAGGACCTCGCCATCGAACTGCCGCTGGAGGCGCTGCGCAGCGTCGACGTGGACGGCCGCGCTGCGCTGGACCGCCTGGACGTGATGGGCATGGTCCTGCGCAACATCGAACTGCAGATCCGGGGCGAGGCGGGCGACTGGAACATCGAGCCGCTGAACGCCGCCGCCTACGACGGCGAGCTGACCAGCCGCCTGCGCCTGGACGCCCGCCACGACGCCCCGCGCTACGAACTGGCCGCCGACCTGCAGGGCCTGGATATTGGCGCCCTGCTGGAGGACTTCCAGGGCGACGACGCGCGGTTGATGGGTACCGGCAACCTGGAGCTGGACATCAGCACCCGCGGCGAGCTGCTGAGCGAGCTGAAAGGGGCCCTGAACGGCTCCGGCAACATGCGCTTCGAGGACGGCGCGGTGCGCGGTATCAACGTGGCCCAGATCATCCGCCGCGCCGAGGCGCGGCTGCGCGGCGAACAGCTGGAAGAGGACGAGCCCAACCAGACCGACTTCAGCGAACTCGCCGGCAGCTTCACCATTCGCGACGGCGTAGTCCGCAACGACGACCTCGCCGCCAGCTCGCCCCTGCTGCGGGTGCGCGGCGAAGGCCAGGCCGACCTGAACGACGACACCCTCGACTACCGCGTGAACACGACAGTGGTAGGCACGCTGGAAGGCCAGGGCGGCCGTGAACTGGACGACCTGCGCGGCGTGACCCTGCCCATCCGCATCAGCGGGACCTTCACCGACCCGAGCTTCCGTCTCGACCTGGAGGACGCCCTGCGCGGTCGCTACGAGGACGAGGCCCGCGAGCGGGTGCGCGAGGAAGAGGAACGCGTCCGCGAACGCCTGGACGAGGAAGAAGAGCGCGCCCGCGAGCGCATCGAACGGGAGTCCGACCGGCTCCTGGACCGCTTCCGCAGCCGCTGATCACCGCCGGTGCCCGCCTCCCGGGCGGGCGCCGCCATGCCCGGCCCATCCATGAACGCCTTCGCCGAGCGACTGCTGGCCTGGTTCGACCGCCACGGCCGCCAGGATCTGCCGTGGCAGCACCCGCGCACGCCGTATCGGGTGTGGGTCTCCGAGATCATGCTGCAGCAGACCCGGGTGGAGACCGTCGTCCCCTACTTCCTCCGTTTCATGGAGCGCTTCCCCGACGTGCAGAGCCTCGCGGCGGCGCCGCAGGATGCCGTGCTGCACCAGTGGTCGGGGCTTGGCTACTACGCCCGCGCGCGCAACCTGCACCGGGCCGCGCAGGTGGTGGTCGCGGAGCACGGGGGTGTCTTCCCCGCTCGCCGCGAGGGTCTGGAGGCATTGCCCGGGATCGGCCGCTCCACCGCCGCCGCGATCATCGCCCAGGCGCATGATGCCCCCGAGGCCATCCTGGACGGCAATGCCAAGCGCGTGCTCGCGCGCCACGCGGCGATCCACGGCTGGCCCGGCAGCCCGGCCGTCCAGCGCGAGCTGTGGGCCGAGGCCGAGGCGCGCACCCCAACCACGCGCTGTGCCGACTACACCCAGGCCATCATGGACCTGGGCGCCCTGCTCTGTACCCGCAGCCGGCCCGACTGCGACGCCTGCCCCGTCCATCAGGACTGTGGTGCCGCGCAGCAGGGCCTGACCGCTACGCTGCCCTCGCCCCGGCCACGCCGCGACCTGCCCACCCGCACCCGCTGGGCCGCTTGCCTGCGCGCGCCCGAGGGCATCGCCCTGGTGCAGCGCGGGCAGGACGGCATATGGGGCGGGCTCTACAGCCTGCCCGAGGCCGAAACCCCCGAAGCCCTGGAGGACTGGGTGCTGGCCCAGTGGCCCGGCGCCGCGCCGGCCGCCACCGATCACGGTCTGCAGCACAGCTTCAGCCACTACCGCCTGGATCTGCGCATCCGCCCCTTCGACCTCCCGGCTGGCGCGTGTGGGATCATGGAAGGCGACAGGGTGATTTGGTATAAACCCGGCACATCACGGGCGGTCGGTATCCCGGCCCCCATCCAGCGTTATCTGCACGACGACAAGGATCCCGGCAATGGCACGAACCGTTAACTGCGTAAAACTCGGGCAAGAGGCCGAAGGCCTGGACTTCCCGCCCTATCCCGGCGAGATGGGCAAGAAGATCTACCTGAACGTGTCCAAGGAAGCCTGGCAGGCCTGGCTGAGCCACCAGACCATGCTGATCAACGAATACCGCCTGACCCCGGTCGATCCCAAGGCGCGCAAGTTCCTGGAAGAGGAAATGGAAAAGTTCCTGTTCGGCGAAGGCTCCGAGAAGCCGGAAGGCTTCGTCGACCCGAACGCCTCCTGATCCGGGCTTTTCAGCGGCGACCGGCCCGGCATGCTTGACGTGGCGGCGCCGGGCCGCTTTAATACCGCCCTTCGTCCGCAGGACGAATCCCCCCGCAGTATGGCCGGGTAGCTCAGTTGGTAGAGCAGGGGATTGAAAATCCCCGTGTCGGCGGTTCGATTCCGTCCCCGGCCACCATTATCTTTCCCGTAGCACCATCCTCCCCATAAGCGTCCGCCGTATCCTGCCCGTGGATACCGTGATCTGCGTCGTATCTGCGACGCCGCACCGTATCCGTCGCTCGCGGTCGTGGACAATCAGGGTGTTTCTTTTTGTCGGTAGTGATTGACTTCTACCGTCATAACGGAACAGCATGCCGGCATGGGCAATAGCGCAGAAGCCATCCTCGATCTCGCGCGCAAACGCGGACTGATCCGGTCGCGCGACCTGGAACCACTGGGCCTGCCAAGAGTTGCGCTGACGCGTCTCGTCCGTCAGGGCATGCTCGCGCGGGTTGCGCGCGGCCTCTATGCGCTGCCGGACCGTCCTGTCTCGGAACACACCGCGCTGGCCGAGACCGCGCGCAAGCATCCGCGAGCGGTGGTGTGCCTGCTCTCGGCATTGCGGTTCCATAATCTCACCACCCAGTCGCCATTCGAGGTCTGGCTTGCCATCCCCAACAAGGCCCGCGCTCCCCGGATCGACTACCCGGCCCTGCGTATTGTCCGCTTTTCCGATCCTCTTCTTGCCGAAGGCGTCGAGGAACACTTGATCGAAGGGGTTCCGGTACGCGTTACCGGTATTGCCAGGACGGTCGCGGACTGTTTCAAGTACCGCAACAAGATTGGCCTGGATGTCGCTCTGGAGGCCCTGCGCGAGGCCTGGAGTGAGAAGCGGGTGCGCATGGACGAACTCTGGCAGTTTGCCAGGCTGTGCCGGGTCGGCAATGTCATGCGCCCTTATCTGGAGAGCCTGACGTGAGTCCCAAAAACCCCGCCGCCTCGGTGCGTGCCCGACTGCTCGAAAACGCCCGAAACCACAAGCAGGACTACAACCTCGTACCAGGGAAACCCTGGTCCATGTACACGCTCGCGCTCGAGTCGCTTTTGCGTGCGAACAAGGCGCGGCGACTGCCGTGCAGTCATTCTGCACAAGGGAGCCGCAACGCCGTTCCCGCGCAAAAGCGGCCGAGCCCCTCGGGGTTGGCACCCCAGGTTCCCCGATCCTGCATTACGCCGCTTGCGGGTAGAGCCACTACCGGCTGCGCACCGCGCCTTGTCTCGGAAAACCTGGGACACCAACGCGAGCGTGTACATGGATCAGGGTTTCCCTAACCCGCTATGCCCTTGAACGGTTCCTGTATCGCCTGAGCACCTCCTCCCATGCAGACCAGTTCCTTCTCAAGGGCGCCTTGCTGTTCGATCTGTGGTTCGACATCCCGCACCGACCGACGCGTGATGCCGACCTCCTGGGCTTTGGGTCAGCCGAGCTGCCACATCTTGAGGCTGTGTTTCGGGATGTCTGTTCGGTGGAGCAGGACGATGGAATCCATTTTCAGGCCGACTCGGTACGGGCGGAGGCGATTCGCAAGGAGGCCAGCTACTCCGGTGTGCGGATCACGTTGATAGGGCTGCTGGACGGTGCGCGCTGCCACACGCAGATCGACGTGGGTTTTGGCGATGCCGTGACACCAGGCCCCGACGCCGTCGAGTTCCCGGTGATATTGCCGGCCATGCCTGCCCCCCGGCTTCGCGCCTATCCCCGCGCGACCGTTGTCGCCGAAAAGCTGGAGGCACTGGTGTCGCTCGGCATCGCCAACAGTCGTATGAAGGATTACTTCGATCTCTGGGTCTTGTCGCGTTATGCCGATTTCGAAGGCGAAATTCTGTACCAGGCCATTCACGCGACATTCGAACGCCGCATGACACCGCTGCCGGAAGGTACCCCGTTCGGCCTTAGCGACGACTTCGCACAGGACCGATCGAAGCAGATCCAGTGGCACGCATTTCTGAAGAAAAACACCCTGGCACACCTCCCGCTTTCCGATGTAGTAACGGATCTGCGAGCGTTCCTGTCGCGTCCGCTGCGCGCGGTCAAACAACGTGCGGTGTTTCGGGAAACCTGGCATGCCGGGCATGGCTGGACGCCTGCCAGCTAACACGCGATTCCATCGCGCATCTCCCGCAGCAGCGGAAGATGCGGCGCCGTGGCACCATCGTTTCCATGAGCATTCGCCGTATTCTGCGCATGGGGCATCCCGACCTGCGTCGCGTCTGCGACCCGGTACCCGACTCGGACTTTGACAGCCCTGGGCTGCACGCCCTGGTGGACGACCTCGTCGATACCATGCACGCCAGCGAAGGCCTCGGCCTGGCTGCCGCCCAGATCGGCGTGCCGCTACGCGTAGCCGTGATCGAGATCCAGCCGGGCAATACCCGCTACCCCGGTGCCGTGCCGACCGGCCGCCTGGTCCTCGTGAATCCGGTGGTCACCGTGCTGGACGCAACCCCTCAGTGCTACTGGGAAGGCTGCCTCTCGGTACCGGGCCTGCGCGGCGAAGTCGCCCGGCCGCGCCACATCGCCGTGGACTACCACGAGCCCGACGGCACGCCCCGCCACCTGGAACCGGAAGGCTTCCTTGCCACCGTGTTCCAGCACGAGCTCGACCACCTCGACGGTACCCTGTTCATCGATCGCGTCACCGACACCACCCGCCTCGCCTTCCTCGACGAATACCGCGAGTTCCACGCGGCACCCTCGTCAAAGCCCACGTAAGCCCGCCCCTGCTGGCCATCCGAATGGGCCCGACTTCCTCCGGCTACTAGGACGGTACCGTCGATCGCCGATACAGGATGCGTCGGTAGTCGACCTCGCACTTAATAGTGATATCGGCAGGAGATGATCGTGATAGACGAATCCTCCACCGCATACACAAGTCGATTGGTGTCATCAATCCGACGCGACCAGAAACCCGCCAGGTTCTCCTTGAGGGCTTCCGGCTTGCCAATGCCTTCAAATGGAGACCGCCTCACGTCTTCTATCAACTTGTTGATCCGCTTCAGGGTCTTCTTGTCCTGACGTTGCCAGTAGAGGTAGTCAGTCCATGCTTCGTCGGTCCAGCAAAGCAACCGACTACTCATCCCCACCTACCAACGCACGCTCGGTCGCCTTTCCTGCCTTGTATTGCGTAATGGACCTGTTGAGGTGCTCTGCATTGGCAGGGGAACGCAAAAGATGCACCGTTTCCATCAGGCTGTTGTAGTGATCAAGTGACATGACCACTGCATCCTCCGAATCACGGCGCGTAATCACCGTGGTGTCGGCATCGTTGACCACCCCATCCAGTACGGCCTTGAGACCGTTGCGAGCCTCGGTGAATGAAACAATCTTCATGGCGCCTCCTGTACCTTGACTTGTACAAGTATAGGCCGGCCGGCCCACATGTACAACCAACTGTGCAGGTTGTGCTATCGCGTCGCCGAGTGAAATACCGGTTACCTGACAGCCACTCGCCTGACGCTGGTGGACCCCGTGTTCACCGCGCGGGGCGCGAGCCTGCTGCCTCGGGCCACCTCGACGGTACCCTGTTCATCGATCGCGTCACCGAAACTACCCGCCTCGCCTTCCTCGATGAATACCGCGAGTTCCACGCGCAGGCGTAGGGATCACGCCCCGTGGAGGCGCGGCCATGCGTTGCGCACCACCTCCGCCCCCAGCGCATCCAGCAGCGGGTGGGCCGCCAGGCCGAGCAGGCCATCGGTCAGGGGATTCTCGTCGCCGCAGCGCACGGCCAGTTCCAGATGCGTACCGCGCGCGCTCGGCGTCAGCCGGTAGCAGCCCTCGCAGGACAACCCGGCCAGCGCGCGCCAGCCGAGCAGGCGCGGCGGGACGGCGACCAGCACTTCCACGTCGAAGGTTAGCGGAACCCCGGCCACCCGCACACACCAGCGGTAGCGCTCGGGCCCGACGCAGGTGATGGACTCGATAGCCTCGCTGTAGGCGGCGAACGCCTCCACCCGGGCCATCAGATCGAACACCGCCTCCGGAGCAGCGTCGATCTCCATCTCGTGGTGGATCACCGACATCGCCCACCGCTCCACATTGCAGGGTCGCCGCCGGCAGGCCCGGAGGCCCAGGCCCGATCAGTCGTGCACGATGATGCGGGAGCCCGAAGCGTCGATATCCACGCGCGAGCTGGAGTAGGCACAGGCCTTCGCGATATCTTCCAGCGCGGGCATGTCATTGAGCTCCGCAAGCCGATGCAGAAGACTGCCGCCTTCGCAGTCGTGTGGCACGCCGTTCTCGTCCAGCGTGCAGCCGAACTCGCCCTCGTTCACCGACCAGTCCATGTCGGCCGGCATCTTCAGCACCACCGGCTCCTCGTGCATCACCTGGAACTTCGCCCGCATGGCGTTCTTGCCATCCTGCCAGTCGAGCACCGGCATGTTGTCTACGCTGCGCATGGTGTGCCTCCTTCGCGATTCCGCGAGGTTGCAACGGATTCCGCCGGGCCGTTCCCTGCCCCTTACCCTGGACGCTAGACCCCGTCCTTGCAGCGGTCAAAGGTTACCCCGGTGGCGTTGGGGAAGGGGCTGTGCGGCCGCTCATCAACAGCATGCTGGAATACTTCAGGCACGCCTATCGCGGGGCAAAAGGCAAGGTCTGACCCCGGTGGCTCGCGCGCCTATCGCGGGGCAAAAGGCAAGGTCTGACCCCGGTGGCTCGCGAGGAAGGCCGCTACGCGGCCTGACGTCGGCTGGAGCGACTGGTTATGCTCGTTCTTCTAACGCGGAGGCAATTCTCGAAAGAATGTCACCGATGCCGCCCGCCTGCTCATCTGTGTAATCACCACCTTGAACGGCAATATTGTTTTGTCGCTCTAGCTCAAGAGCATGCTTTGCGCTGATAACTGCTTCAACAGTGACCTTGTGCTTTTTTGCAAGCGCCGCTGCATCTTCTAGAAAATGCCCAAGCTCTTCTGAAGTGATTCGGTAATTGCTTCTTTCTGGCTGATTTCCTAGTACACCCATATATCTTTCCTTTTTATGCACAACGCCCAAGCTCAGCCGCGGCGAAGCCGTCGGCTGCAGCGCCTTGTTGGGCTCTTGGGCCACCTCGATTCGCCGACGAGTGTCGCCACTAATCAGCTCGCTCAATCCAATCACTGACCCATCTCATGATCTCCGGCTTCGTATAAGGGGAATACCGGGTTAGGTGAGGTACTGCCACGACGCTGAGTGGGCGGCCATCAAGTTCTGCTTGAAAGCGATGACACGAGAACGTCCCCTGCTGGGCATCGATGGTCTCAACGTTCTCAGGCTTTAGGAAATCCCGCAGGTACGCGAACGGAGACTGCCGCTCTCCACTTCCGAACGCAACAATCGCCCGCGGGCGCACGAGGCTGATAATGGTCTTGTGGATCGGCCAGCACCGAGCTGCATCACCATCTAGGTCAGGATGCGTACCTATAGAACGCTCTCGCGTAAGGACGATATTGCTTGCTGGCACGGACCGCACGTCGAACCCAAGCCCTTCGAGGAAACGCCGCACCTGCTTTTGCAGTTTCTGTTGCCCCGGCGGACGCCCCTCCCACGAGTAGTCGAGGTACTCGTTGCGGCCGTTGTCCAAATCTTCCAGCGACTGACGAATAGTACTAGGGAGTGTGCCGCCCGGTTTCGTACCCAGGAAGTAGATGTCGTGGGGACGCAGTGTACTGCCAGTGCTATAAAGGACCTTGCCCGGCTTATCCAGTAGCTCTGGTTCAGCTAGCACCGCGGCCCTGAGCTTATCGACGTTGTCTCTAGTCATCGCCGCCTATCCAGCGCTGTATGTGCTGCCGGTCACTTCGAAAGAATCCTCCCTCGATGTACCCGCACACCCACGCAGCACATACGGCGCCAGATTGGGTGTAGGCACTTTTGTTAGCGGAGAAATCGACCCGCTGAAGGAGATGTACAAGCTCTCGGCCCGTCACTCCAGGGTTCTCTTCCAGTACCGTGTAGATTTTTCCGAAGACGGACGTGCGCGTGCGAGGTTCGCGCGGGCCTGCCATCAAACTTACATCCACAAGCTTGAAATTATCTGGAATCCGGTTGGCGTCGTCTCCCTGCACATCGCGGTACTTACGCACCTCGACTCCATCGACGCTATGGGAGGGTGCGTAGTCCTGAGCATTGGTCAACGGCCCGGTACCATGCTTCTGCTGCCCTAACGAAAGGATCAACTCGGCCTCCCGGTCCCATGGCTCCCGGTCGTACAGCCGATCCACTGTGTGCAGCACCTCGCCACCTCCCCTCCAAATGGATCGAATCGTCTCGGCTTTCAGGCTTTCTCGGCTCGGATCTTGCGCTTCTTCCACGTGAGCGAACATCCGCGCACCTTGACCTATGCCAACATAGAACGGAGTTCCGTCTGGAAATCGGAGGATGTATGTGTAGTGGGACTTCTTGTTCTCCCGTAGCAGTGCAATAAGTTCTTTCTTATCTCTGATTATCACGCCGCAATCCATGGTAGCAGGCATCTCAACACTCCCCACTGATGCACCCTCGTCTGACGCGCCCAACAGTAGATTAGACAGAATCTGTCATATCGGTGATATACAGATTCTGCATATCATCCCGGCGTTCTCCTCTCGGTGGCACACCACCACAGGTAAACCATACTTTTATCATGGTAGTGTGCGTCGCGTCGAGCAGCAGGGCGCCGAACCCTGCGGGACGAGCACTTTTCGTCGATTTTGCAAAGGCTTAGATCGGATCGCTGGCCCAACATAGGGGAGACGGAGGGGCCGACGTTGAAGGCTTGCCGGCTGGACTGATTCGGGTCGAGATGTGGAGAGCGGCGGCGCGGGCGGGACAGAGCGCCTTGCTATACAGAATCGATATATCACCGTTATCGCAGTGTCGCGTGACGGAAGTAGGTACCACGCGTGGCCCGAGAAACGAGCTTCCGGCGGGAGCCGTGGCGGCGTTCCCTGGTACGATCCGACCAGGCGAAATGGAGAGCCGTGTTGGAAACGCTCATAGAAGCGAATCAGGCGGTGGTGGTCTGCGGCATTCTGGAGGACGCACAGGGGCGGATCTTTCTGGCGCGCCGTGGGGCCGATCAGGCTCTGGGCGGGTATTGGGAATTCCCCGGTGGCAAGGCGGAGCCGGGCGAGAGCCTGGAGGCGGCGTTGTGCCGCGAGTTCCGTGAAGAGCTGGCGATGGGGCTCCGGGTGGGGGAAGAGATCGGGCGCACGCCGATTCCGGGTAATGGGCGCCTTGAGTTGGTGGCGCTGCGAGCCTGGACGGAAGACGAGAGCCCAGTGCTGACCGTGCACGATCGGTGGTGCTGGGTGTCGCCATTGGAGGCTCAAAGGCTCGAGCTTGCGCCTGCGGACATCCCATTGCTCGAAGCCTTTATTGCCGCACGTTCCGAATGAGCCGAGATAGCGCTGCCAAATCCCTGTCCAGTGGCCAATGGGTCGGTCTGCATGAACGGCTGGATACGCCGCGGGTACGGCAAGCGCTGAAGGCCTTGGGGCTGGAGGAGCACGCCCGTTGGAGCCCGGGCTTGGAGGGCGACGATCTGGCGTTGAGCCTGGTCGCTGAGCTGGCCCAGCGGCTCGCGGAGCGCGCGGGTGAGCTGCGGGAAAAGGGACACGACGACTGGACGCGGGCCGTGCAGGGGCTGGCGGATGCACTGGCGGCGTCGGGGCATCCGCTGTCCGGGATCGAGGAGGACCTTCCGCAGCCGCCGTTTCGGCAGTTGCTGGAGGTGCGTTCCCCGTCGGCTGATCAGGTTGGGCAGCAGGAGACGCCACGGCCGGATGTTCCGTTGGCTCTGTCCAGCCTGCTCACCGGTTCGGATCGCACGCCCAGCCTGGTCACGCAGATCGAGAAAGAACTGGCCAGTGCGGAGCGGGCCGATTGGCTGGTGTCGTTCATCAAATGGAGTGGTATTCGCGCCCTGCGCGAGACGCTGAAGCGCTTTACCGAGACCCCGACGGCCGATGGTTCGCCCAAGCTACGGATCGCGACGACCTCGTACCTCGGGGCCACGGATCTCAAGGCGATCGAGTTTCTGCTGGGCCTGCCGAACACCGAGATTCGGGTCTCCTACGACACGCACCGCACGCGCCTGCACGCGAAGGCCTACCTGTTCCATCGGAACACGGGGTTTGGCAGTGCCTACATCGGCTCGGCGAATGTCTCGCGGGTGGCGATGGATGAGGGCCTGGAGTGGACGGCCAAGGTCAGTGAATACGAGCTGCCGCACATGTGGCGCCAGATACAGACGTCGTTCGAGGCGCATTGGGCAGACCCGGCGGAGTTCGAACCGCTCACCAAGGATGAACTTCCCCGCCTGCAACAGGCACTGGAGTCGGAATCCAGCTCGGGGCCTGGGGCGCCGAAAGACGCCACCGCGTTCTTCGACCTGCGGCCGTATGCCTTTCAGCAGGAGATCCTGGAGGACATCCAGCGCGAACGCCGTTCGGGGATCGACCGCCATCTAGTGATCGCGGCCACCGGGACCGGCAAGACCATGATCGCCGCCTTCGACTATCGGCGCTTTGCGCGCGAGCAGGCGGACAAGGGGCGCCCGTCGCTGCTGTTCATCGCCCACCGCGAGGAGATCCTGCGCCAGGCGATGGCGAGCTTTCGGCAAGTGTTGCAGGACCGCGAGTTTGGCGATGTGCTGGTGGGCGGGGCGCGTCCGAGTCAGGACCGCCACCTGTTCTGCACGGTGCAGAGCTGGAATGCACGGGACCTCGATCGCCTAGACCCGGCGCATTTCGATTACGTGGTTCTGGATGAGGCGCATCACAGCAGCGCCGGAAGCTACCAGCGCATCCTCGAGCATGTGCGGCCCAAGTGCCTGCTGGGCCTGACGGCGACGCCGGAGCGCACGGATGCCGACGACATCCGCCAGCACTTCGGCCAGCGTTACACCCACGAGATCCGCCTGCCGGATGCGATCGAACGGCGCCTGCTGGTGCCGTTCCATTACTTTGGTGTGGCCGACCATGAGTCCGTGGATCTGAGCCGGGTGAGTTGGCGGCGCGGGGGCTATGACGCCGACGAACTGGAAGGGGTGTTGACCGGCAACCGGGCGCGCGCCGATTGGGTCCTGCAGCAGGCCCATGAACACGCCACGGATCTCGGCTCGGTCAGGGGCTTGGGTTTCTGCATCAGCTGCGACCATGCCCGATTCATGGCCGAGCATTTCTCGGCCAAGCAGGTGCCCAGCGCGGTGCTGACTGGCGAGAGCTCGGATCACGAGCGGCAGTCGGTACAGCGCGACCTGCGCGAGGGGCGCATCCGCTTCATCTTTACGGTGGACCTCTACAACGAAGGCGTCGACCTGCCGGAGGTGGACACCGTTTTGCTGCTGCGCCCGACCGAGAGCCTGACGGTCTACCTACAGCAGATGGGCCGCGGCCTGCGCTTGCACGAAGGTAAGCCGCACCTGACCGTGCTCGATTTCGTCGCACCGCAGCACCGGCGTTTTCGTTATGCCGCGCGGTTCCGGGCCCTGAGCGCGCGGCCGGAGAAGCGGGTGGATCACCAGATTCAGGAAGGCTTCCCCTGGTTACCCAGCGGCTGCCTGATCCACCTCGACCGCTTGGCCACCCAGCACGTTCTCGACAACATCCGTGCGCAGATCAACCGCCAGCGACCGCAGATCGTGCGCGAGCTGAAGGACTGTTTCCGGGAGGACATCGACTCCGCCAGCCTGCCCAAGATGCTCGACTGCCTGCATATGGATGATGCGGAAGACCTGCTGCGCAAGGACCTGCCCTCCCGGCTGCGCGCGGAATGCGGAGGCGAATCGACCGAAGCGCTAGCGCCCTATGCCAGTGGCCTCAAACGCGGGCTGCAGCGCTTGGCGCGGTGTGACGATCACCAGTTGTTGGAAACCCTGCAGACCCATCTGGCGCGGCCGACCGCGAACGTGGAGCAGCTTGCCGAACAGGATCGGCTCCGGCTGGCCCTCGTCCACAGCACGCTATGGGGCAAGACGCGGCCGGGGGACGGGGACCTATCCGCCGTGGATGCCTTCGTCCGCGAACAGCGCCCCCTGTACCGGGACATCCAGGAAGTCGCCGCCTGGCGACACGAGTGTATCGTCCCCGCCAGCGGCATCACCTTCCCAGAGCAGACGGGGCCGCTGGAACTGCACGCGTCCTACACCCGCGAGCAGATCCTTCTGGCGCTGGGACTTGGCAGCCTGGAGAAGCCGATCACCCAGCAGGAGGGTGTGCGGCACGTACCGGAGCGGCGGGTCGATGCGTTGTTCGTCACCCTGGAGAAATCCGAGCAGGAGTTCTCCCCCACCACCATGTACGAGGACTACGCCCTCAACGAGCGGCGGTTCCACTGGCAGTCACAGTCCGGCACCTCACCCACCTCGGAGACCGGGCAGCGTTACATCCACCACGAGGCGCGTGGCTACACCCCCATGCTGTTCATTCGGCGGGCCAAGCGTGATGCGACGGGTCTCAGTGAGCCATTCACCTTCTGCGGCCCGGTGCGTTACCAGCGCCACGAAGGCAGCAAACCGATGAGCATTGTCTGGGAGCTGGAGTACGAACTGCCCACCCGGCTCCTGCACCTCGCACGCCGCACGGTCTTGTAACGCGGCTGGGGAAACGCGGGTCAGGCGGTCTGCAGCGCGGTCTTCTGTTCCCAGGCGAGGGCGTGGCGGACGATCTGGTCGAGGTCGGCGTATTGCGGTTCCCAGGCGAGGGTCTGGCGGATGCGGCGGGCGTCGGCCATCAGGGCGGGCGGGTCGCCTTCGCGGCGCGGGCCCAGGGTGACGGGGAAGTCCACGCCGCTGGCGCGTTTCACGGCGTCGATCACCTCGAGCACGCTGTAGGCGTGGCCGTAGCCGCAGTTGAGCACCTGAGAGTCGCCGCCGCCGTCGAGGTGTTCCAGGGCGCGGAGGTGGGCGGCGGCCAGGTCTTCCACGTGGATGTAGTCGCGTTCGCAGGTGCCGTCGCGGGTGTCGTAGTCGGTGCCGAATACGGTGATGCCGTCGCGCTGGCCGGTGGCGGCCTGGCAGGCGACCTTGATCAGGTGGGTGGCGTCGGGCGTGGCCTGCCCCAGGTGGCCGTCGGGGGCGGCGCCGGCCACGTTGAAGTAGCGCAGGCTGACGTAGCGCAGGTCCGAGGCGGCGCCCAGGTCCATCAGCATGCGCTCGGACATCATCTTGGAGGCGCCGTAGGGGTTGATCGGCTGCAGCGGTGCGTCTTCCGCAACCGAGACGGTGTCGGGGATGCCGTAGACCGCGGCGGTGGAGGAAAACACGAAATGGCGCACGCCGGTGTCGGCACAGGCCTGTAGCAGGTTGAGGGTGTTGCGGGTGTTGTTGCCGTAGTACTTGAGCGGATCGGCGACCGACTCGGGCACGACGATATGCGCGGCGAAGTGGAGCACGCCGTCGAAGCCGCGCGCGAGGGTGTCGCGCAGGCCTTCGGTATCGGCCAGGTCGCCGACCACCAGCTCGGCATCCCCCACAGCCCAGGCGTGGCCGGTGCTGAGGTTGTCGTACACGGTGACCGTGTGCCCCGCCCTGCGCAGGTGCTGCAGGACATGGCTGCCGATATAGCCGGCCCCGCCCGTTACCAGCAGTTTCATCCATCGCCCCCGGTCGCTGTGGGTTGGGGCTGGCGGGGCGCGTCAGGGGTCGGGTGGTGCCGGGTGACGGCCGTATTGCCAGCGATACCACAGAATACCGAGGTACTCGTGCATGGCGAGCCAGCTCGTGCGCATGGCGTTAGCCTGGGGTTTGAAGGCGCCTAACGACAGCCGCGTGTCATGCGCGACGAACGCCCCGGTTGGCGCCGGGATGGGCTCCAGCCCGGCGCGTTCGAACGCGGCCGTGGCGCGCGGCAGGTGGTGGGCATGGGTGACCAGCAGCACGCGTTGTAGGCCGTGTTCCTGCAGCAGCGCGGCCGAGTGGCGGGCATTGCCCTGCGTGTCGCGCGCCCGCGGTTCCTGCCACACCGGCGATACCCCGAACTCCTCCAGCACCTCGGCCATCCAGCGGGCCTCCGGTTCCCGATCGTCCGGGCCGCCGCCGGTGGCGACCACCGGCAGGCCGGTGCGCCGGTGCAGGGCGGCGGCATAGCGCAGGCGCACCAGGGCCAGGTCGTTCACCGTCTCGCCGGAGAACTCGACGGCGCCGCTGCGGTAGCCGGCGCCGAGCACGACGATCGCCTCGGCGCGTTCCAGTGCCGCCGCGTCGGGGGGTGACCAGGGCGCCTGCAACGGGGCCATCAGGGCGTGGCTGACGGGTGGGAGGCTGAAGGCGTAGGTCAGCAGGAGCCCGGTGATCAGCAGCGCCTTGCCCGCGAGGGTGCGCATCAGCAGCAGGCCCGCCAGGGCCAGCAGCAGCGGCCCGCTGGGCGGGAGCAGCAGCCAGTCGGCCAGAAAACGCAGCGACAGAAAATCCACGGGGCACCCTTGTTGGCGGTAGCAGGACGGCCCGGCGGCGCCGTAACGCGAACGTTAGTCAGGAGCCGCCGGGAATGAAGGCCTTACGTGGACTCTGTTCACAACCGGGGCCTAACATCAAGTTGCTTGTGGAATCCGGTATTCCCGGTAAGCGTAGCCAGGTATCGCGGCCTTCGGGGTGCGGTGCGGGCCCGGTTCCCGGTCGGGTGAAGCCTCCAAACAACCGTCAGAAATGTCCAAGGGGGAGTCGCGATGTCCCTGATCCATGCTTCAAAGGTCGGGCCGAAGTTCGGGTTCGCCTTCCTGCTGCCGGCCCTGATCCTGGGTGGCTGCGCCACGACCGATTTTCCGGATGCCCCGACCTCCATCGAGCGCACGGTGATCGAGCAGTACATCATCGGTCCCGGGGACTCCCTGCAGGTTTCTGTGCGTGGCAATCCGGATCTCTCCACCGGCGTATCCGTACGCCCGGACGGGCAGATCACTACCCCGCTGGTCGAGGATGTCCAGGCCAGCGGCCAGACGCCCACCGAACTGGCGCGGGCGATGGAGGAGGAGCTCTCCCGGTTCCTGCGCGATCCGATCGTCACGGTGATGGTGACCGGCTTCGCCGGGCCCTACAGCCGCCAGATCCGGGTGATCGGGCAGGCCGCGGAGCCGCAGGCGCTGCAGTACCGCGAGGAGATGAGCGTGATGGACGTGATGATCGCGGTGGGCGGTATCACCGACTTCGCGGCCGGCAATCGCGCGGTGATCGTGCGCAACGAGGACGGCGAGCGCAAGCAGTACCGGGTGCGCCTGGACGACCTGGTGAATGGCGGCGACATCTCGGCCAACGTGGACATGCTGCCCGGCGACACGCTGATCATTCCGGAACGACGCTTCTGACGAGCCCGGGGCGCGACGGGCGGGTTCCGGGCGCGCGGCGCTGAGGCGCCGCCGGGGAGCCGTCGCCGCCACGCTGCGGGATCGGGGACGGTAGACATGGACCCCCTGACAAGGACGCACAACCCCGCTGCGCAAGCGCCTCGGCGAGAGGGCTAGTCGTGCGCATCTTCGGCCACTACATACGCCGCCGCGTGCTGATGCTCGCGACCGCGGAACTGCTGGTGGCGTATCTGTGCCTGTATCTGGTGCTGAGCCTGCCGCCCTTCCAGCCGGAGGCCCTCAGCCTGCTGGACCCGGAGCTGGTGGCGGCGACGCTGGTCGTCCTGCTGGTGCTCACCCTGGCGGGCCTGTACGAGTCGGACTATCTGGCCACCCGCAGCACGCTGCGCTCCCTGTTGCGCCTGGTGCCGGCGCTGCTGTTCGTGGGCGGGCTGCTGCTCCTGTATGGGGCCCTGGTGCCGGCGGCACTGTTTTCGCCAACGGCGGTCGGCGGCGGGGTGCTGCTGTTGCTGACCGGGCTGGTTGCCGAGCGCACCCTCTGGTGCAATTTCTCCGACGCCGACGCCTTCAAGCGCCGCATCCTGGTGCTGGGTACCGGCAGCCGGGCCCGCGCGATCGAGACGGTCCACCCGGACAAGGCCCCGGACGACCTGCCGTTCCGGGTGCTGGGCTACATCGCCACCGAGGGCGAGAAGGACTGCCCGCAGGATCCGGCGCGCCAGTTACAGCTGGGCTGCGATGCGAGCCTGCTGGAGATGGCGCGCGAGTTTCGGGCCCACGAGATCGTGGTCGCCATCCGCGACCGACGGGGCAACCTGCCCGTCCGGCAGCTGCTCGAGTGCAAGCTGAACGGGGTGGCTGTCACCGATGTGTCCAGTTTCTTCGAGCGCGAACAGCAGCGGGTGCAACTGGACTCGCTGAACGCCAGCTGGCTGATCTTCGGCGAGGGATTCCGCCAGCACTGGTCCCGCAACGCCATCAAGCGGACCTTCGACGTGCTGGCCAGTTCGATGCTACTGCTGGCCACCCTGCCGGTGATGCTGGTCACCGCCCTGGCCATCAAGCTGGAAAGCCGCGGCCCGGTGTTCTACTGGCAGACGCGCGTGGGGCTGGGGAATGTGCCATTCGAGGTCTGCAAGTTCCGCAGCATGCGCGAAGACGCCGAAGTCGATGGCGTGGCGCGCTGGGCGGTGCGCGACGACGACCGCGTGACCCGCGTGGGGCGCATCATCCGCAAGCTGCGTATCGACGAGCTGCCGCAGGTGATCAACGTATTTCAGGGCAGCATGTCGTTCGTCGGGCCGCGCCCGGAGCGGCCCGTGTTCGTCGAACAGCTGACCGAGCAGATCCCCTATTTCCCGGCGCGCCACTCGATCCGCCCCGGCATTACCGGCTGGGCGCAGGTGCGCTACCCCTACGGGGCCTCGGTCGAGGACGCGCGGCAGAAGCTGCAGTACGACCTGTACTACGTGAAGAATCACACCCTGTTCCTGGATGTCCTGATCCTGATCGAGACGGTCAAGGTCGTCCTGTTCGGCCGCGGCGCGCGCTGATCCCGTAATGACCAGTGTTCCCCTGGCCGCGATCGGCTACCTGACAGCGGCACTGGCGTTCCTGGTGCTGGCGGTGGTGACCCTGGTGCGCTGGCGCAACCGGCCCTCGGGCCTGTGGGTGGTCCTGGCCGCGTTGCTGTCGGTGGGCTGGGCGGGCTACCTCGGTTTTCTCGCCTGGCAGTACGGGACCAGCGCGGCGATCTCCGGCGGCGTGATGGAGGTGGCGCGCAATGCCGGCTGGTTCGCACTCCTGCTGGCGTTGCTCGCGGGCAGTGGAAGCCGCCCGGGGGTCGATCCGCGCGCCCTGCGCTGGTGGGCCAGTGGCGTCGCGGCCTTTCTGCTGTTCATCCTGGTGCCGATGCTGTGGCCGCAGCTGCTGGGCGCGATCTGGCCGGGGCTGGCCACGCTGCTGATGGCGATCGCCGGGCTGGTGCTGGTGGAACAGGTCTACCGCAACACGCCGCCGCAGAACCGCTGGGAGATCAAGTTCCTGTGCCTGGGTCTGGGCGGCCTGTTCGCCTTCGACCTGTTCCTGTTCGCGGACCTGGTGCTGTTCCAGACCATCGACAGCCCGTCCTGGCAGGCCCGCGGGTTCGTGAATGCGCTGGTGGTCCCGCTACTGGCAATTTCGGTGAGCCGGCGCCTGCCGCAGCGCGAGGGGCCCACGGTTTCGCGCCACCTGCTGTTTCACACCGCGTCGCTGATCGGGGCCGGGCTGTACCTGCTGGCGGTCGGCGGCGCGGGCTACTACCTGCGCCACCACGGGGGCGACCTGGGTGCCCTGCTGCAGGTGACCCTCCTGTTCGGGGCGGTGCTGCTGCTGGCGGTGGTGCTCTTCTCCGGCAGCGTCCGCGCCCAGCTGCGGGTATGGCTGGCCAAGCACTTCTTCAACTACCGCTACGACTACCGCCAGGAATGGCTGCGCTTTACCGGAACCCTCGCGCAGACCGATGACGAGACCCCGTTCCGGCAGCGGGCGATCCAGGCCATCGGCGAGCTGGTCGAGAGCCCCGGTGGCCTGCTCTGGGTCCATCGCGACGACGGCCGCTTTGCCCTCGACGGCGTGCTGAACCTGGGCGAGCCGGAGTACCCGGCGCTGGAACCGGACGATCCCCTGGTGGCATTCCTGATGCGCTCCGGCTGGGTGATCGACATCGACGAGTTTCGCCGCGATCCGACGTTCTATCACGGGCTGGAGCTGCCGGCCTGGCTGGTGGACAACCCGCGCCACTGGGCCGTGGTGCCGCTGCTGAAAAGCGATGGCCTGGAGGGCTTTGTCGTGCTGGCCCAGCCGCGGGCGCGGCATCGCATCGACTGGGAGGAGCGCGACCTGCTGAAGACCGCGGGCCGCCAGCTCGCCGTGTACGTGGCGCTGGTCCAGACCGACGAGGCCCTGCTGGAGGCGCGCCAGTTCGAGACCTTCCATCGGCTGGCGGCGTTCCTGGTCCACGATCTCAAGAACGTCTCTGCCCAGTTGTCCCTGATCAGCGCCAACGCCGAGCGCCACCGCGACAATCCCGAGTTCGTGGCGGATGCCTTCCGCACCGTCGGCAATGCCCGCGAGCGCCTGGAGCGCACCCTGGCCCAGCTGCGCAAGGCCCAGCCGGGGGCCGACAGCCCGCGTCAGGCGATCGAGGTGGACGCCCTGCTGGAGGAGGTCGCGCACGACAGCCGCGAGGTTCGGCCGGTGCCCCGGGTCACGGTCGAGGCCAGCGCCGGAGTCCTCGGAAACCGCGACGCACTGCGGAATGTGCTGCTGCACCTGGTGCGGAATGCACAGGAGGCCACGCCGGATAACGGCGATATAACCATGACCCTGAAAACCCGGGATCAATGGGCCATCATCGAAATCGAGGACAACGGGGCGGGCATGGACGAGGACTTCGTCCGGCGGCGGCTCTTCCGCCCCTTCCAGACCACCAAGGGAAACGCCGGCATGGGCATTGGCCTGTACGAGGCCCGGGACCTGGTGGTCCGGATGGGTGGGCGGATCGATGTATCCAGCCGCGTTGGCGAGGGGACCGCCTTCACGCTGCGTCTGCCACGGTACGGCACATGAGGCGTCTTCGTGCCGTTCACCATCACGTCCTCGCGGGGCCGGGTGCAAAGTAATGGAGTCGATGCTCAAGCTGCTGATTGTCGAGGATGACGCCGGCCTGCAAAGCCAGTTGCGCTGGTGCCTGGACGGCTACGAGATCCTGCAGGCCCAGGATCGCGCGAGCGCGATGGCGCATATGCGCCGGCACGAGCCCGAGCTGGTCACCCTGGACCTCGGCCTGCCCCCCGACCCGGCCAACGCCACCGAGGGCCTCGCGCTGCTGGAGGAGATCCTGGCGTTCAACCCCGGGGTCAAGGTGATCGTGGTCACCGGCAATGACGATCGCGAGAACGCGCTGAAGGCCGTCGCCCTGGGGGCCTACGATTTCTACATCAAGCCCGTGGATGCCGAGCTCCTGCGCCTGATCGTGGACCGCGCCGCTCGCTTGTACGAACTCGAGGAGGAGAACCGCCGGCTGGCCCGTGGCAGCACCTCTTCGCTGTCCGGGATCATCACCTCGGATCCGCAAATGCTGCAGGTCTGCCGCATGGTGGAGCGCGTGGCGCCCTCCGACGCGACCGTCCTGCTGCTGGGCGACAGCGGGACCGGCAAAGAGGTCCTGGCGCGCGCCGTCCACGACCTCAGCAACCGCGCGAAGGAGCGCTTCGTCGCGATCAACTGCGCCGCGATCCCGGAGAACCTCCTGGAGAGCGAACTGTTCGGCTACGAGAAAGGTGCCTTCACCGGCGCGACGCGCCAGACCATCGGCAAGATCGAGCATGCCGACAAGGGCACGCTGTTCCTGGACGAGATCGGCGACCTGCCGCAGAGCCTGCAGGCCAAGCTGCTGCGCTTCCTGCAGGAGCGCACGGTCGAGCGCCTCGGCGGGCGCAACGAGATCCCGGTGGATGTCCGCATCATCGGCGCCACCAATCAGGACCTCCAGGCCCTGATCCGGGCGGGCGACTTCCGCGAAGACCTGTTCTATCGCATCAGCGAGATCAGTATCGACATCCCGCCGGTGCGCGAACGCCAGGGGGATGCGACCCTGCTGGCCCACGCCCTGCTGGAGCGCTTCGCGCGCGAGCAGGGCAAGCCGCGCCGCGGCTTTACCGCCGACGCGCTGCGCGCGATCGAGGGCCACCCCTGGCCCGGCAATGTGCGCGAGATGGAAAACCTGATCCGGCGCGCCGTGATCATGGCCGACGGCAACCTGGTGACCGCGGAGGACCTCGGGCTCGAGGACCACGACCAGGAAGCGCCGCCGGAGCGTCTGCGCGAGGCCCGCGACCGGGCCGAATACCAGTCCGTGATCAAGGCGATGGGCCGCTGCAACGGCAACATCGCCCAGGCGGCCGATACCCTCGGCATTACCCGTCCAACGCTCTACGGCCTGCTCGACAAGTACGGGCTCAGATGAGGCACACCATGGTGACTACCCGATACACGAAACAAGCATCCGGCCCGGCCCGGCCCCGTCACAATGGGATACTGCCGGGACGCCTGAAGCCGCTGGCACTGGCGGTGGTCCTGGCCACCGGCGTGGGCCTGGTGGGCTGTGACCAGATCGGGACGGCCAGCGAACAGGACTACCTCGACCGTGCCCAGGCCCTGCAGGAACAGGGGGACTACCGGGGCGCCCGCATCGAGTATCGCAACGCCCTGCAACTGAACACCGATGCCCCGGCCACGCGCCGCAGTCTCGGCGTGGTGTATCTGCAGCTGGACAACCCGGAGGAGGCCCGCCGCCAGCTGGAACGGGCGCAGTCGCTCGGTATCCCGGAGGCGCAGGTGGCGCTGCCGCTGGCCGAGGCGTGGTTCGCGACCGACCGCTTCGCGCGGATCCGGGCGCAGTCGGTGCCGGAGGATCTCGCCGCCGAGGAGCGGCCACGGCTGCACGCGCTGCGGGCGGTCGCCTTTGCCGCCGTGGGCGAGCGCGACGCCGCGGAGGCCGAGCTGGCACAGGTCGATGCGGCCGAACAGGCGCCGCTGCAGGCCCTGGCGCATGCCCATCTGGCGATGGCCGAGGGTGATGCCGAGCGGGCGATGGCGTCCCTCGAACAGGCGCTCGATCAGGACCCCGAGCTGGCGCATGCCTGGAGCCTGCTGGGCGAGTACCGCCGTATCACCGGCGATTCCGAGGGCGCGGAAGAGGCCTTCACCCGGGCCATCGAGGTGCGCCCGGCTTCCGGACGTGACTACATGGCGCGCGCGATGGTGCGCCTGAATGCCGGCGATTATGAAGGGGCGCGGGCGGACGTCGACGGCCTGATGCAGGGTGGCTCGTCGCATCCCGGCGTGCATTACCTGGACGGGATGCTCCTGATGCAGGAGGAACGCTACAGCGACGCGCGCGCGAGTTTCGAACGGGCCGTGGCCGGCAATCGCACCTACAGCCCCGCATTACTGGGGCTTGGCCTGGCGCATCGCAGCCTGGGCAATCTGGAGCAGGCCGAGCACAACCTGAACCGCCATGTGCAGGAGAGCCCGGGATCGCTGCAGGGCATCCGTACCCTGACGGCGATCTATCTGGAACAGGATCGGGTGGAGGATGCGCTGCGGTTCGTGGACCGGGTCAGCCGCGACTACACCGGCGATTCCGCCGACATGGCGGAGCTGCGCGGGCGCCTGCTGCTGGTGGCTGGTGACTCCGATGCCGGGATCGAGGCCTTGCGCGATGCCGTGGCCGCGAGCCCCGGTTCTCAGGGCCTGCAGGAACTCCTGGCGGTGGCGCTGCTCCGGGGTGGCGAGACCGAGGAAGGCCTGGACGTGATGCGTGCCGCCGGTGGCGGCGAGGTTACGGCGCAACAGGTCGATACCACCATGGTGCTCTACCTGTTGCAGGCGGGTCGCTATGACGAGGCGCTGGAACGCGCCCAGCGCCTGCAGGAGCTGCAGCCGGAGGCCGCCGGCCCGCTGAGTCTCCAGGGCGCCGCCCTGATGGGACTGGGCCGGACCGACGAGGCGCGCGCCGCGTTCCGCGAAGGGGTCGAACGTGACCCGGACGATATCTCCGTGGCGATGAACCTTGCCAGCCTGGAATTGCAGGCCGGCAACCGTGGCGCGGCACGGGAGGTCCTGGAAGCGATTCAGGATCGCCACCCCGGGCATGCCCGCTCCGCGCAGCGCCTGGCCAATCTGAGTCTCCAGGACGGGGACCAGCAGGGCGCCGCCCGCTGGTTTCGGGTGGCGATCGAGTCACAGCCCGAGATGCTGCCACCGCATCTCGCGCTGGCCCAGATCCAGCTCCAGGGCGGCCGCCCCGAGCAGGCACTGGAGACGCTCGAGGCCGCGAGTGAACATCATCCGGACAATCCCGACCTGCTGTATGCGCTGGCCGATGTCCAGCAGACGCTCAATCGGCCCGATGCCGCGGTCGCCAGTCTCGAGGCGGCCGTCGAGCAGGCGCCGGACAATGTGAACCTTCGGCTTGCCCTGGCCCGCGCGCATGCGCAGGCCGGTGACGAGGCCGCCACCGAGGCCACGCTGCGCGAGCTGCTGGAACGCCAGCCGGAACATTACCGGGCCCGCGTGCTGCTGGCTCGAGGGCTGGTCAACCAGGAGCGCACGGAGGACGCCCGGCCGCATCTGCAGCGGCTGGAAGAACGCTTCGAGGATCGCAGCGAGGTCCAGGCCCTGCTGGGACGTGCGGCCCTGCAGCGGGATGATGCCGCGGCCGCCGTGCGGCATTACCGGGCCGCGCTGGCGGACCCGGGCGCCCAGCGCCGGGACTGGGTCCATGAACTGGCCCGGGCGCAACGGGAATCCGGCGAGTTCGAGGCCGGCCAGGCCACGCTGGAAGGCTGGCTCGACGAGCACCCGCAGGACCTGGCCACCCGGCACATCTATGCGGCGCAGCAAATGGCAACGGGCGACGAGTCGGGCGCCGTGGCCTCGTACCGCCGCATCGTCGAGCAGGATGCGGACGACGTGATTGCCCTCAACAACCTGGCCTGGACCCTGCGTGAACGCGAGACCGAAGAGGCGCTCGGACACGCGCGCCGGGCCGCCGAACTGGCCCCGGAGGCGCCTCCGGTGCTGGATACGCTGGCCGTGGTGCTGATCCACGCGGGCGAGCCGGCCGAGGCCGCGGATATCCTGGGTCGCGCGCACGAGCTGGCTCCGGAGGATCCGGGCATCCAGTACCACCTGGCCTGGGCGGAAAGCGAACAGGGCGCACGCGACGCCGCCGCCGACCGCCTGCGGCAACTGCTGGATGCGCACGACGCCTTCCCGCAACGGGCCGACGCCGAGGCCTTGCTCGACCGCCTGTAAGCCCGAAGAGGTCCGACGTTCGAAGGGGCTGCCACAGGCAGCCCCTTTTTTCATGCCTGCCCGTACGCCTGCACGGCCGGGATGACGGTGTGTGGGGGTATGAGGCCGGGAATCTGGATGCCCTGTTCCGTCCCCTGTAGGAGCCTGCTCGCAGGCGAATGCCCCTGCCCGCGTCCGGCTCTGGCAGGAGCTTCGCCTGCAAGCAGGCTCCTACAAGGATGTTTCCACCGCGCACCTCGCTGTCGTCATCCCGGAGACCGCGCAGCGGTTATCCGGGATCTGCCGGGATCTGCCGGGGGCTGGCGCGGCGTCGGTGGCGGGGGTGGGAGATCCCGGCTCTTCGCTTCGCTACGGCCGGGATGGCGGAGTGTGGGGGAGTGCAGCGGTGGGGAATCCGGATGTCCTGATGTGACCCCTTGACCCCTGTGGGAGCCTGCTTGCAGGCGAATGCTCCTGCCCGTGCCCGACTCTGGCAGGGGCTTCGCCTGCAAGCAGGCTCCTACAAGGATGTTTCCACCGCGCACCTCCCTGTTCGTCATCCCGGAAACCGCGTAGCGGTTATCCGGGATCTCCGGGGCCTGCACGGCGTCGGTGGCAGGGACGGGAGATCCCGGCGCTCCGCTTTGCTGCGGCCGTGATGACGGCGTGTGGGGGGACGCTGCGGCCGGGATGACGGGGTCTGGGGGAACGCTGTGGTTGGGATGACCGGGGGGGAACCTTGGGGGTAGGGCATCCAGGGTGTTGGTCTGGCGTATGGCCGGAGGGCGGGCAGAAAAAAGGGCTCCGCGGAGGGAGCCCTTAACTCGGTGACCCCACAGGGGGGGGTGGCCACCAAGGCTGTTGGTGGTGCGTGTTATGCGGCCTGGCGCTGGGTGCTGTTGGAGCGGCGGCGCATGCCACCGACGCCGATGAAGCCCGCCAGGATCAGGAGGGACAGGCCCATCAGCGCCAGGGTACCCGGCTCCGGCACCGCGAAGCGCAGGCTGCCGTCATGGGTGGACTGGGTTTCGCTGAAGAGGCTTTGCCCTTCGCGCTCGTCGCCGTAGACGTTGTTGGCGTCATCGCCGAAGAAGGTCACGGGACCCGGTTCCTGGATGGTGCCGGCGCTGGCGAAGGCCGAGACGATGAACGTCGGGGCGCCTTCCTCGTCCTCCAGCAGATCGGCGAAGTCGATGCCGTCGGCGGTGAACCAGAAGCCCGGCAGTACGTTCACGACCTGGAATTCGAAGGTGAAGGTCCCTTCGATGAAGTCCCCGCCGGCGCTGTCGAACTCCAGGATGCTGTTCCCGGACTTCAGGGCCAGTTCCATCACCTGTTCGCCGGCACTGTAGTGGGCCTGCGCCGCTTCATAGTCCTGGCCGAAACCGGTGTTCGGAGCAGAGACAAAGAGCTGGAAGTTGTCGGTGCCTACCGAGGTGTAGTTGGCGTTGACCACGTAGTTGCCGCCGACGGTGTTTGTGCCGGTGACCACCCCGCGCAGTTCATCCCAGATGAGCCCCATGGAGTATGTGGTGCCAAGGAAGTCAGGCCCGGTCTGGGAAGCATTTCCGCCGAGCGAGGTTCGGTAGGACGAGGCATCGCCGTAGCCACGGTCATAGAACACATCGCCGACCTGGACCGGGTTGCCGGGGTCCTGAACGTACTGGAAGGTCTGGGTGTTCAGGTCGAACTGGATGCGGCGGACGTTTTCGACCGAACCGCTGTAGTTCGTGGTGGCGTCGAGGTTGATGTCGAAGTCGATGATCTCTGCCGCTGTCGCCGTGCTCGCGCCGGCGGCGAACATGCCGACAAAGAGCGAAGCGAGAAGTACTTTTTTCGCGTTCATTGGGGCTCTCCTGATGCTCAATTTACAGCGATTCAACCATCGCCGGGGTCTGGCCTGGTGGCCGTGTCTGTTGCTTTCGGTTGAATACAAAGCAGGCTCCGTGCCAATTTCCGGGCTCGGGGCGGAGGGCTCACAAGGCATTGAAAGTAAAGTATTAAATTGAGGGTCAGCTGATGGGCCATGGACCGCGTGATCGCAGGAGGGTCTTGTGGCCGGGGAACTGTAAAGGGTGTCGACGAGCGGGCCGGCTGGATGAGGCCGTCAGGACGCCCGAAACCGGAGAAACCGGTAAAGAATGTGCAAAAACAGAGGGTTGTTCGGATTACTTGGCTTGTAAAGCATCTCGACAGGCCGGCCGCCAGAGGCGCGACCGGGGGCTCGGTCAGGCCGCGCGGGCCCGCGCGAGCCGGTGCCCGACGACCAGCAGGGCCGGGAGGACCAGCAGGTCGAACAGCAGGGCCGCGATCAGCCCGAAGGCGGTCAGCCAGCCAAAGGCGGCCGTGGGCTGGAAGTCGGACAGGGCCAGCAGCAGGAACTGGCCCACCAGCACGATGGTGGTGGCGGTGATCGCGCGCCCGCTGCGGCGGAAGCTGCGGGCGAGCGCCCAGGCAACCGGGCTGCCCCGCCCGCGGCGCTGACGATAGTTGTGCAGGACGTGGATGGTGTCGTCCACGGCGATCCCGATGGCGACACTGGCAATCATGGCCGTGGCCATGTCCAGCCAGATGCCGAGCAGGCCCATCAGGGCGAAGATCATCGCCACCGGTGCCAGGTTGGGGATCATGCTGAGGACGGTCAGCGGGATCGAGCGCCACATCAGCAGCATCAGAAGCGTGATCATCGCGGCCACGGCATACAGGCTGTGCAGCTGCCCCTCGATCAGTAACCGCTCCTGGTCCGCGAACAGTCGGGCCATCCCGGCCATGTCCCATTCCAGGTCGGCCGGCGGGTTGGCCTCCAGGTGGTCGCGCAGATCGTCCATCAGTGCGTTGATGGCCCGCGCCCCGTGGGCGTTCAGGTTGAGCAGGATGCGGCTGCGTTCGAAGTCGCGGTCGACGGCATCGAACAGGTCGCGGCCGTCGTAGATGAACAGGTACTGGGCGACCAGGTTGGGGTCGTCCGGGATGCGCCGGAAGGCCGGGTCTTCCTCGTTGAAGGCCCAGTGCATCTCGGCGACGAGATCCGGCAGGGACAGGCTGTAGTCCACCTCGGGGCGCTGGTCCAGCCAGTCCTGCACGCGCTGGATGGCCAGCATCCGTTCCGGGTCCTGCAGGCTGTCCCAGTCCGGCCCGTCGAACACCACCTCCAGCGCCATTACCCCGGAGAGTTCGCGCTCCACCGCGCGGGTCGCCTGGGTGATCGAGTGGTCGTCGTCGAAGAAGGCGTAGAGATCGGTTTCGACCTCGACTTGCCGGATCTGTGGGATCGCCAGGGCCACCAGGATGGCGGTGGCCAGCAGGACCCAGCCGGCGCGGCGGATCGCCAGGTGTGCCGCCAGCGCGGTGAAGCGGTCGAGCAGGCGCAGGCCGCGCTGCGGGGCGAGCCAGTCGCCGCGATCCCAGCGCACCATGATCGCCGGCAGGAGCAGCAGCACGACCGCCGCGGCGAGCAGCACGCCGAAGGCCCCGATCAGACCGAAGGTCTCGATCGGCCGGATGCTGCTGACCTGCAGCGACGCCAGCCCCGCCGCGGTGGTCAGCGCCATGAACGCGGTGGGACGGGCCACGGCGGCCAGCGCCGCCTCCACGCGGGCGCGTCCCCGGTGGCCGCGCTGCGCGGCATGCAGCAGGGCGTTGAAGAAGTGCATCAGCATCGCCACCGTCAATGCGGTCAGCAGGGGCGGCAGGATGGCGGAGATCAGTGTGAACGGCCGGTCGAGCAGGATCAGCAGGGCGATCGCGGGCCCGGTGACCGCGCTGATCGTGGAAGCGGACAGCACGACCACCAGCGGGCGCCGGAACAGCCACCACAGCAGCAGGAGGCTGATGGTCATGGTGCCCGGAACCAGGAAGGCGAGGTCCTTGACCATCGCCCGGAGCTGCGCGACATCCAGGGCGATATGGCCGGCGATGGCGGTCAGATCGCCTTCCAGGTCGTGCTCGGCGATCCGGTCGCGGAGCAGGCGTTCCAGCTGCAGGCGCTGCAGGCTGTTTTCCAGCGCGTGCGGGCGCACAACCACCGCCAGCGCCTCGCCGCCGGGGCCGGCCACCAGGCCGGGGGCGAAGCGGTCGCGCAAGACCCGCTCGCGCCATTCATCGGCCGTGCGCTCGTTCAGCGCGCGGCCGTCCACCAGGCGGTCCACGGTGAAGCCGTCGGTCGTGGCCCGGATGTGGTCCAGGGTGGTGACCGACAGGACCCGTTCGACGCTCGGATCGGCCTCCATGTCGCGCACCAGCGCGTCGATGCGTTGCAGGAAATCGGCCTCGAACAGCTCGCTGCCGGTAAACAGGCCGACCAGTACCTGATCCTGAGGGAAGCGTTCGCGCAGTTCGCGATCGAAGGTGACGGCCGCGGCGTCCTCGGGGAAATAGGACTCGGGGGCGTTATCCAGGTTGACCTGCAGGAGAACGGGGCCGGGCAGGAGGAGCAGCAGGGCCAGGATGCCCAGTGCCAGTCGCGGGCGCCCCAGCAGCCAGCGCATCAGAACTGCCCCCGCCAGCCGGTGACGAGCATGCGGTTATCGCGGTAGAAGCCCCCGGCCGTGCCCTCGGCCCCGTCCAGCCAGTGCAGGCCGATATAGAATTCCATGGGTTCGCGGGCGATCCATGCCAGTTCCGGGTTCAGATAGACGTCGCGGCGGTTGAGCCCGATCGAATAGCGCAGGCGTGCCCGCCAGTTGTAGTCGGCAAACGGGCTCTCCAGTTCTCCGGTCAGGAAGTAGCTTTCGCGCGCATCCAGCATGTCGCCGGCGTTCAGCAGGTGCTGGCCCGCCAGCTGGGTGGTCATGCGGAAGTCCCCGTCTCCGGGGAAGCCCTCGGCGCCGACCACCCAGTCGACCCCCTCCACCGTGGTCTGGCGCAGGTCATCCGCGCGGGTCACCGGCACGTCGCTCAGCCAGGCGGCCTCGGCGCGCCAGGTCCAGGCGCCGGTGGCAAAGGCGGTGTCGCCGCCCACCACCCAGGTGCGCGGGTGGACGGCCTCCAGCGTCGGGTCCCCGGGTGGCTGGCCGGCCAGGATGGCCTGGCGGGTGTCGGTATCGAAGCGGTAGTAGGGCTGCGAATGCCGGGCCCGCTGGACGGTGACGGCGAAATCGGCGCCGCGGCCGGAGCGCCCCAGGCGCACGCCGGCGCCGCCGTTGCCGGAGACATCGTCGTCCAGCGCGGCCTGCTGGATCACCGGCGCCAGCGCCGGGTCCTGTGGAAGCCCCAGCAGGCGTCCGCGGTTGCGGTCCACCGGGTGCCAGAGGCTGTCACGGTCAGGCAGCTCCGCCGGCCGGAACAGGGGCAGGAAGACCAGGTCGGCATGCCACGGCCCCTGGAAGAATTCCGCGCGGATCGCCGGGTTCGCGCGGCGCCGTTCGCCGTACGGGTCCAGGCCGAAGCGGGTCAGGTCCTTGGTGCTGAGCCGGTCGGTGGGCGGGATCTCGTCCACCCGTCCCCACAGGATGCGCTGGGTGCCCACGGTGACGCGCGTACGATCGCCCCGGTAGCGCAGGAAATTTTCGTCATAGTCGGCGCGTGCGCGGGTGGTGCTCGGGTAGTCGCCGCCCTGCTGGGCCTGGATGTCCGCGCGCGCGCCCAGGCGCAGCTCCCAGGCCTCGTTCAGGTCGCGGCGGGCACTGACCACGCCGCGACCGTGCTGCACATGGTCCACGGGGCGCCCGGATGTGCCCAGCACGCCCAGTTCGATGCGGGCGTCCTCTACCCGCAGGTCCCAGGCGGCGGCGCCGGTCTGGGTGTCCGCGTCCGCATCCTCGGCCGACTCCTCGCCGAATACGAACGCGCGCTGTGCTTCGTCTTCGGCATCACCGTTTGGGGTGTCGCGCGACGGTGCCGGAGTGTCAGGCGCGGCGTCGCTCGCGGGAGCGGAGGATGCGTCGGCGACGGCGACGGGCGCAGCGGCGGACCCAGCCGTGGGCATGTCCGGGACCTGCAGCACCGCGCCGGCGCGCAGGGTATGCACGTCGCCGTCGAAGGCGTGCGGATTGTGTTCGAACAGGCGCTGGACCATCTCCCGAGTGGGGATGCGCGGGTCCGGGCGCAGGCGCTCGGCCACGCTCCACAGGGTGTCGCTGGCGCGCACGGTGTAGTAGTTGCCGGCGCCCGGGATGGGCGCGGGTTCGGTGCGCGCAAGCTCGTCCGGCGCGGGCGGCTGTAGCGTCGCCCCGGCCTTCAGGCCCTCGGGTCCGCCGTCAAAGGCATCCGGGTTGCGGGCATACAGCGCCTGCGCCATGGCCTGGATGCGGACGGACGGATCGGGGCGCAGATCGCGGGCGATGCTCCAGAGGGTGTCGCCCGGCTGCACGGTATAGGGGGCCGGCGCCGCGGCGGCCAGCGGCATTGGCCCCAGCACCAGCAGCCCGGCGAGCACCGTGGCGCGCCATCCCCCGGGCCGGGGCGTGGGCGCTTCATGGGCGATAGGGGCGCGCAAGGCTCGGGTCCGACAGGCCGCGGAGGGTGAATAGCTCGTCCGGGAGACCGCTGTTGTAGGTCACGTCCTCGACCTCGAGGATGGTGGTGCGACCGCTGGCAAGATCGGTCATGGAGCTGCGGGTTACCGTCCAGTAGCCCTGGATCTCCTCGATCCGCTGTACCTCCAGGCGCTTCGCGGGCTCTTCGCCCCCTTCGTACAGGTCGATACGCAGCGGCAGGAGGGTCTCCTCGTGGATCCAGCTGACCCGCTTGCTGTAGACGGAGTTGCCGCTGTCCACGGGCACGCTCTCGAGCACGGTGACCGGGGTGCCCTCGTAGGTATCCTCGCCCAGGATGCGGTGGTGGTCCTTGTGCGGTTCGCGGTCTTCCAGGTCCTCGAAGTAGAGCTCGGACTGAACGAAGCTGCCGCCCCGGTTCTCGCTGCTGATGCGGCGCTCGCGCTGGATCGCGGGCAGGTAGAGCCACTGGTCGACATCGCCGCCCGGGTGGTTGTGGACCAGGATGGCCGTGTCGGCAATGTTGCGCGGCGACGTAAAGCGAATGAGGTTGCGGCTGGCACCGGGCTCGTCGCCATCCAGGCGGTACTCGTAGCTTTCGCGTACCCGCTCGCGGCGGCCGCCGCCGGTGAGTGTCATGATCCCCCGGGTGACGGCATCGTCCCCGTCCGGGCGCTCGTGGACGGCGCGGGCCAGCTCGCGCGCCGCGGATTCCTCCGCCAGCGCCGTGGCCGGCAGGGTGGCCACCGCGAGCAGGAGGCCCGCGCCGAGGAACATGGCGGTCCGGTTCATCATGGCGTCATTGTACCTCCGGGTTCGCGGCCCGCTGGTGCGCGCGCTGGGCGCGCAGTCGCCGGCGGGCGATCCGGATCAGCAGGCGGTGGAGCGGGTTGCGATTGCCCCCGGGGCGCCAGGTGCGGGCGAGGCGCTGGCGGTAGGCGTCGAAGTGCACGCCCCGCGGGGCCCAGGTCAGCGTACCGCGCCCCAGCAGCAGTTTGAGCACCTCGGTGCCCATCACCCCGGCGCACAGGTCGCAGGCCATCGGGGTGGAGGGGCCGCGGCGCGCCGCCAGGTCGACGGCTGTCGGGTCGGCCAGGTAGCCCATCTGCAGCATCGCGGGCGCCAGACCGATCATGAAGCGCAGGGCCAGTTCCTCGTCGTCCAGGTCGTCGTGCAGGTCGAAGTAGGCGTCGAAGCTCATCCCGTCGGGGCGGAAGTTCAGCAGGGCTGCCCCCATGCCGAGCGGGGCCACCGTGACGGCGGGGATCCCGCGCTCGGCACAGGCCCGGAAGACCTGGCGCCGGATGTCGAAGGCGAAGAAGTCGAGGCCGTCCACGTAGACATCCACGCCGTCGAGGAAGGCCTCCAGGTTGTCCGCGTGGACGCCCTGCGCAAAGGCGTCGATCTCGAGTTCCGGGTTGATGTCCCGGGCCATCTCCTCCAGCACCTCGACCTTGGGTCGGTCCAGCCGCGACAGGGCCGCGCCGACCTGGCGGTTCATGTTGTGCAGCTCGAAGATGTCGGGGTCGGCGATGCGGAAATGGCCGATCCCGAGGCGCACCAGGGTCAGCAGGTGGGCGCCGCCGACCCCGCCAAGACCGGCGATCGCGATGCGGGCGCCGCGCAGCCGCTGCAGTTCGGCCGGCGTCACCCAGCCAACCGTTCGTGCGAAGGCCGTCTGGTAGTCGAACCCGGAACTCAATGTGCCAACCCGTTGAGTCCCGGTTGCGAGCGTGCGGGTAGCGGCAGGTGTGTCCGGCCGGTCGGGCGGACGACAGGGCACCCGGCAGCGCCCGGGAAGCGGAGCATCTGCGCGGATGTCACCGCCGGGGGAACACGCGGGGCGCGCAGCAAGGTCGACTCCACGTGCCGGCACAGCTCGCTCAGGGCACTCGATCGCTGGATGCTTTCGTGTGCCTCGCCGGAGTCGATGTAGAACGCCGCGCGCTTGCCATGATAGTGCACGACCTCGCCGATCTGGGTGAACTCCAGCCCGGTATGCCGCAGGATGCGGGCGAGGGCCGGCTCCATCATCGCGAAGGCATGCTGCTTGCGGTAGTGCACGCAGAGCAGGGTTGCGGCCACGAACAGGCTGACCGCGAGGATCGGAAACACGCGGATCTGGTCGGGCGAGAGTTTCAGGGCCTCGATGTCCCCGATCGGGGTGGCGGCCTCGCCGTTGCGGCGGCGGAACATGCTGTGCACGGCGAGCCGGGACACCTCGCAGACGTTGTCGCGCTCCAGCCGGTCCGGGCGCCAGGGGGTGTCGAAAAAGCTGTCGTGGCAATGGCGCTCCATGGGCAGCTGTCCGATCGGGTCCCGGGTGTCGACATGCACTACGCGCACACAGCCGGCGGCCATCCCGCTGGGCTTGTGCTCCAGCAGGCAGTGCCAGGCCTGGGCGTCGTACGCGTCGACCTCCTTGTGGCCCGGGCAATCCTCCTCCCGCTCGAAGCCGAACTCCTTGCAGTACACCTGGTAGCGAAGATGCTGGATGTCCTCCAGGTGTTCCCCGGTGCGCTGGGAGAGGTCGAAGTACCGCTTGAACCCGCTGACGATCGAGTCGCTTTCCACGACTAGTTTCCTCCTGCTGCAAGCCCCGCCACGTCCGGTGGCGGCCCCCACGCGGCGGGCACCTCCGTCGGATGCGGCGCCCCGCCCGTGGCGGGTTCTTCCCACGCAGTGTAGTGGGGAATCTCCGCCGCTGCCGGGAGTTGCAGGCGCGCTCGCCAGGCGCGCAGGGCCTTGCCCGCGGCCTCCGTGTGCGCGAGGCACGGGATGCGGGTACCACGATGACGGTGGGGGGCGCCGCACACCTCGATGGGCAGGCCGTGGCGTCGCAGCAGTCGCACGAGCGCCGGGCGCACCAGGAAGAACATCCGGCGGTAGCCGTGGCGCCGCGCGTACTCCTGGGAGGCCTGGCACAGGTGATAGAGCACCTCGGGCGAAGCCCCGCGCACGATCAGGCGCGACACCTCCAGCGCGGGTTCCCAGGACTGGGCTGCCACCTCGGGAAACAGCCGGCAGTTCGCCGTGGTCGGCAGGGGTTGGTTCCCCGGCAGGATCAGGCGCATGGCGCCCACCCAGCGAGCGTCCGGCGGGCGGCCTTCGTGGCTGATCAGGAAATGCTCGGCATGCTCGTCGTAGGCATCGCGCTCGATGCCTTCCGGGTGCTGTTCGGCGGGTTCGAAACCGGTTTCGCGGCAGTACACCTCGTAGCGCAGGCGGAAATGGATCCGTCGGGCGGCCTCCGAGCGTGCGAGATAGGCGCGGAACCGTCCGGCCCTATTCACGCGCAGAGCCGCATCCGGAACCGGATGCGGCGGGCGGTCGAGGGGGTGTGTCTGTACTTCGGTTGGGTGTCGAGTCCGTATTCGGATAATGCATGTTTCTGCTCCCATGGTCCGAGATTGAATGCCGCACCGTTCAGTGCGCGGCATTCGCGAACTGCAGACCGACCCCGCGCGGACTGGAAAACACCACCACGCCGTCGCGCACGCTGCCCTCCGCCACCATGACCCGGATGGGCGTTCCCGGGGGCAGTCGCGGCTGGTAGCGCAGCGGCATGACGCGTGCGCCGTAGCGCGAGATGTCCACCAGCCGGCAGCGCGCCGGTCGTCCCTGCACCCACATCTCGGTGAGTCGGTTGACGATCTCGCGCGGCCAGCGCCGCCGTTCCTCAGGCATCGGGGTGGTTGCCCCGGCGTCCTGTCCCTCGCCGAACTGCCATGCCATGGCCGCGCCCCAGTGCCGTTCCTCCGACGAGCTGGCGTAGATCTGTGCCTGCGCCGGATGCGTGATCGGGGGTGACCCCAGTCGGTCGATCAAGGCCGCCACGAAGCTGGCGGAGACCTGTTCATACTCGCCGACGGTCTCCAGATCCTGGTACAGCTGGCCGTGGACCTCGTCCAGGATGCGCAGGCGTTCCTCCCAGGGTTGATCCGCGATCGCCGGGAACCAGAAGTCCGCGAGCTCCAGTGCCAACTTTTCGTGACTCATCAGCGATCCTTGAGGGTCGGTGCAGGGGCCGCTGCAGGCTTACGACTCTACCCAGTGACCCGGTAGCAAACCCTGTACCAGTTCACAGAACCGCCCGGGATTCATCCGCCTCCGTGCGATCGCCCGCGCCGTGATCTGCGCGTCAGTTCGCCGTATGTAAACAATCCCGACATCTGTGGACAGGTGTGCGCAAACCCACTTGAATGAACCTGGGATTTCCCCAAACCCGGCGGGACCGGCACGACGGTGCCAGAGCCGGGTGGTCCCGGCGCAACGCAGGCGCGTCCGGGGGACAGGTATTCGCTGCAGATCGGCCCGCGGGCGCTCCCATGCGCCAGTGCGGTCGGCGGGAAGCTGGGCCGTATGGAAAAGATCGTTCAAGAGCTCTGGCAGCATGTGCGGGGCACCTGGCGCAAGCGCTGGTGGATCCTGCCGATTGCCTGGCTGGTCTGTATCGGTGGCTGGGCCTACGCCCACAACCTGCCGGATACCTACCAGGCGGATGCCCGGATCTACGTGAACACCCAGTCGGTGCTGGACCCGCTGCTGCGCGGGATGACGGTACGCCCGAACACCGAGCAGCGCCTGCGCATGATTACCCGCACCCTGCTCAGTCGCGACAACCTCGAGGAAATCGCCCGCGAGAGCGATCTCGATGTGCTGACCGGGAACGCCAGCCTGGATGCCCAGGTGGCATTGCTGCGTTCGCGGCTGACCCTGGAGGGGGGCGAGCGCGACAACATCTACAGCGTCCGCTTCCGCCACAGCAACCCCGAGGTCGCCTACCGTGTGGTCCGGGAGACGGTTGACCTGTTCATGGCCCGCGGCATGGGCGACTCACGCCTCGACCTCACCACTTCGCAGCAGTTCATCGAGCGTCAGCTGGAGAACTACGAACAGCAGCTGCAGGAGAAGGAGGCCGAGATCGAGCAGTTCAAGCGCGACAACGCGCGCTTCCTCAGTGGCGATGGCAACTTCTACTCGCGGCTCGAGCGCACCCGTGACCAGCTGCAGCAGGCCCGGCTGCAGCGCCGCGAGGCCGAGAGCCGGTTGCAGACACTGGAGCGGCGGGCCCGTGAAGGCCGGGCCAGTGGCCTGGGGGGCTACGAGAACTCGGAACTGGACCGGCGCATCAGCGAATTGCAGGAGAACATCGACGCGATGCGGCTGCGCTACACCGATGAACACCCGGACGTGGTGTCGTCGCGCCGCATCCTCGTCGAGCTGGAGGAGCGCCGGGAACGGGAGGCGCAGGAGTTCGCGCGCAACCCGCAGGCCATCCAGCGCCCGGGTAGCAGCAACGAGGCGCTGCAGAACGCGATCTCCGAAACCGAAAGCGAGATCGCCTCGCTGACCACCCGCATCGCCGAGTTCGAGGAGCGGGTGGCGCGGCTGGAGGGCGATGTGGACCGCGCGCCGGCGGTGGAATCCGAGCTGACTTCCCTGACCCGCAACTACGACGTGCTGCGCAATTCCTACCGCCAGCTGCAGGACCGTCGCGAGCAGGCGGTGATGTCCGAGGCCGTGGAGAGCCAGACCGACGCGGTCGATTTCCGGGTGCTGGAGCCGCCGCGCCAGCCCACCGCGCCGGCCTCGCCGGATCGGCCCATGCTGGCCACCGCCGTCCTGCTGGTCGGCCTGGGAGCGGGCACCGGATTTGCCTTCCTGCTGTCGCAGCTGCGGCGAACCATCAGCAGCAGCCAGCAGCTGGCGGCGGTGACCGGCCGCCCGGTCCTCGGCAGTGTCTCGCGCGTGCGCACCCCGATGACCCGGCACCGGCGGCTGTCCGAGCTGGCCGTGTTTGCGGCGGCACTGGGGACCCTGGTGCTGGTCTACGCCGTGGTCATGGGGCTCTATGCGACCGGGTCCGAGTTCCTTCTGGACGAGCTCATGGGATGGCTGCGATGAGGGTGCCGGGCGGGTTCGCCGGGCACGTTTCCGGTCATCGCCGGGCGCACCGACTATCTTTCAGGGAACGGGCCGATTCGACGCAATCGGTTGCCGGCAGGGGGCAGACAGCGCGATGAGCATTATCGAGAAGGCACTGGACAAGAACCGGGCGCGACAGCCGGTCCCCGAAGCCAGGGCGGAACAGGCGCCGGCCCCCGAAACCGCGACACCCGAGCCCGAACCTCAACGGGCGCCGGTATCACAGGAAGTCAGCATCGATTTTGCCTGGCTTCGCAAGCAGGGGCTCATCGTGCCCGGGGATCAACGCTCCAGCGTGGCGGAAGAGTTCCGCATGATGAAGCGCCCGCTGCTGAACAACGCCTTCGGGCGCCACGCGGCAATGCGCGTGCCCCGTGGTCGGCTGATCATGATCACCAGTGCCCTGCCAGGGGAAGGCAAGACCTTCACCAGTGTGAACCTGGCGCTCAGCATGGCGATGGAGCTGGAACGCACGGTGCTGCTGGTGGATGCCGATGTGGCGCGACCGGCGATCCCCCGCACGCTGGGTTTCAAGGCCGACCTCGGGCTGATGGATGTGCTCAGCGAGCCCGATATCGAGATCCCCGATGTCCTGCTGCGCACCAACGTGGAGAACCTGACCGTTCTGCCCGCGGGCCGTCCGCACGGGCGTTCGACCGAGATCCTGGCGAGCGACGTGATGCGGGATCTGGTCGACGACCTGCACGATCGCTACGAGGACCGGATCATCCTGTTCGACTCCCCGCCCCTGCTGGCGACCAGCGAGCCGGGCGTGCTCGCGACCCACATGGGACAGGTGGTGATGGTGGTCGAGGCCGATCGCACGCCGGCCACCACGGTGGAGCGGGCCATGCATCAACTGGATTCCTGCGGGGTCGTACTCACCTCTCTCAACCGCGCGACGCCCGGTATTGGCATGGGGGGGCAGTACTACGGGGGCAGCTACTATGGCAGCGAGCGTGATCATGTCGCCGGCGCCCCGTCCCGCTAGGCCCCGGGGCCCGGCGGTGGCCCGTCGGTGGTGGATCGGCGCGGCCGCGGTCGTGCTGGCGGTGCCCGGTAGTGCGAAGGCCGTCGACTGGACGTTCACCCCCCGGGTCACGGTATCCGCGGAGGTGACTGACAACGCCCGCCTGGCCCCGCGGGGGCAGGAGGAGGCCGACCTGATCGGCACGGTCGCGCCCGGGTTCACGCTGCGCGGCGAAGGCGCGCGCAGCGACACCCGCATCGACTACCGCATGAACTCGCGCTTCTATGCCGACGATACACGCCAGGACCGCACGACCCACACCCTGCGCGGCCGCACGAACTGGGAGCTGGTGGACGATACCTTTTTCGTCGACGCCGGGGCCTCGCGTACCGAGCAGGCGGCCTCGATCCTCGGGCCGGTCGGCATCGGGGGCAGCACCCCGCGCGAGAACCTGCAGGAGACCACCACCTACAGCGTCTCGCCGATGCTGCGCACCCGCTACGGCAGTTTCGCCACTCAGGAGATCCGCTACACCTACGGCGAGAATCTCTACCACCGCAGCAACCGCCAGGACAGCGACTTCCACCGGGGTGAATACGTCCTCGACAGCGGGGCCGCCTTCAACCGTCCCTTCTGGCAGCTCGCCGGGTTCTACGAGAAAGAGCGCTTCGAGGATGGCCTGGAGGGCGAGTTCGGACAGGTCAGTGGGACCCTGGGGTACCGGTTCGGGCGGTCCCTGCGCCTGTTCGGCGTGGTCGGCGAAGAGTTCAACGACTATGCGACCACCCGCGAGGACGATGACGGCGGCTTCTGGCAGGTGGGGGCGCGCTGGGCCCCGACGAGGGTCACCAACCTCGAGGCCCGCTACGGCGAACGCTACTTCGGCAAGAACCGGTCGTTGGCGGTCGACCACCGCAGCCGCCGCGCCACCTATCGCCTCAGCTACAACGAGGGCGTGAGTTCGACCCGGCAGCGGCGCGACGGGCCCTTTGCCCAGCTCGCGGAGGACATCCAGTTCATGTCCGTCGATGAACTCCTGGACAACTACTCCCCGGAAGAGATCTTCCTGTTTCTGCTGAACCCGGAGCTGGGCGACGAGGCATTCGTGGAAGGCTTCTACCTGACCCGAACCTGGCGCGCCGGCTGGAGTTACGACACCGGTCGCAGTGTGTTCGGCGTCAACCTGATCCAGACCGAGCGCGAATCCGAGACTCAGACCAACGTCGGCCTGTTCGAGGACAACCGCACCCAGCGCGGGGCCAGCGCGTTCTGGCAATGGCGCTACGGTCCGCGCACGACGACCCTGCTGACCACCGGCATCAGCCGGACCGACTTCACCGACAGCGATCGCGAGGATGACCTCTGGTTCCTGCGCGCCAGCGTCAGTCGTCAGCTGACGCCGGATACCAGCGCCAGCCTGGCCTACCGGCACCAGCGCCGGGATTCGAACGCCGCGGCCAACGAGTACCGCGAGAACGCGATCATCGGCACGCTGACACGGGAGTTCTGAGGCATGTACGAGGAATTCTATGGTTTCACCGGCCGGCCCTTCGCGCTGAGCCCCGATCCGCGGTTCTTCTACGCGAGCAAGGGCCACAGCCGGGCGATGGCCTATCTCGAATACGGCGTGCAGCTGGAGGAAGGCTTCATCGTCATCACCGGCGAGGTCGGGGCCGGCAAGACCACCCTGGTGCGCAGCCTGTTCGAGACCCTGAGCGACAAGCCCCTGGTGGCGGCCCAGCTGGTGAGTACACAGCTGGATGCCGAAGACCTGCTGCGCTCGGTCTGTCTCGCCTTTGGGCTGGAGGATGCCCCGAATCACAAGGCCGGTCAGTTGCGCCGCCTGGAGTCCTTCCTGCACGACACGCGGGCCCGGGGCCAGCGCGCGCTGCTGGTGGTCGACGAGGCACAGAACCTGGGCCCCGACGCCGTGGAAGAACTGCGCATGCTGTCCAACTTCCAGGGCGAGGACGGCCCCCTGCTGCAGAGCTTTCTGCTCGGTCAGCCGGAGTTCCGGCGCCTGCTGCGCAGCGAGAACATGCAGCAGCTGCGCCAGCGGGTGATCGCGACCTACCACCTCGGCCCGATGGACGAGGACGATACGCGCGCCTACGTCGAGCACCGGCTCGCGCGGGTGGGCTGGAATGGAAGACCGCATTTCGACGACGACATCTGGCCGCGCATCCACGACTACACCAGCGGCATCCCGCGCAAGGTGAATACCTTCTGCGATCGCCTGCTGCTGATGGGGTATCTGGAGGAATGTGCCGATCTGGATGCGGCACGGGCGCAGCAGGTGATCGACGAGATTGAGGAGGACCTGGAGGGCGTGCTGCTGGACGAGACGCCCCCCGCCGCCGGTTCATCGGGGCCGCGCCGGGAGGCGCACGCGGGCACGGACGACCAGGGCGACCAGGGCGACCCGGATCAGGCCGTCGCCAGCCAGGTCTCCATGCTGCGCATCGAACAGGATCTCGAGGCGCTGGAAGAGCGCCTGCACCGGATCGAGCGCAACCTCCTGGTCAACTTCCGCGTGACCCAGGAGGTGCTCAAAATCGTGCGCGACGAGGGCTACGAGCCGGAGTCCTTGTCCCCGGTTCCCAGCGCCGTACGGTCGTAGGGGCGGAGCCTCGTCATGCAGCCGAAAAACGCCCATCGGCCCAATGCTCTGACCGTCGATGTCGAAGACTACTTCCAGGTCTCCGCGCTGGCGCCGCAGATCCCGCGCGACTCCTGGGATTGTCGTGAGTGCCGTATTGAGCGGAACCTCGATCGCATCCTCGACCTGTTCGAGCGCCGTGGGGCGCACGCCACCTTCTTTACCCTGGGCTGGATTGCCGAACGTTACCCTCAGGCCATCCGGCGTATCGTCGAGGCCGGGCACGAACTCGCCAGCCATGGCTATGGCCACCAGCGGGTAACCGACCTCAGTCCCGAAGCCTTCCGCGCTGACGTTACCCGCGCGCGCGGGATACTGGAGGATCTTTCCGGTTCCCCCATCCGGGGCTATCGCGCGCCGAGCTTTTCCATTGGGGAGGGCAACCTGTGGGCGCTCAGAATTCTGGACGAGACAGGGCATGACTACAGCTCGAGCATTTATCCGGTTCGCCACGACCACTACGGCATGCCGGACGCCCCGCGCGAGCCCCATCGCCCGTTGGAAGGCGGTATCCTGGAACTGCCGCCCGCCACCCTGCGCATGGGCGGCCGAAATCTGCCGGCGGCCGGCGGCGGTTACTTTCGTCTCCTGCCCTACGCCATCTCGCGGCGCGCCCTGCGTCGGATCGAGCAGGTGGATGCGATGCCCGCGGTGTTCTATTTCCACCCCTGGGAGATCGACCCCGGCCAGCCGCGTATTCCCGGCATTACCGCCAAGACGCGTTTCCGGCACTACGTGAATCTGCACCGTATGGAGGCGCGTCTGGATCGCCTGCTGCAGGACTTCACCTGGGATCGAATGGATCGCGTATTCGCTGTCCCCCTCGATTTGCAGGCCCCCGCCCTGACGTCCTCGGAGGGCGCCCGTGTATCAGTCGCCTGAAGACCAGGAACGGATGGCGGCTACGCTGCCCATGCAAGTGTGCACACTCGACGCGACCGGGCATGGGCGCTGGGATGCCTTCGTCGATGGCTGCCCGCAGGCCACGTTCTTCCACCGCGCCGGCTGGGCAACGGTCATGCAGCGCGCCTTCGGGCATCCCGTCTGGTTTTTCTACGCGGAACAGAACGGGGTTATCCAGGGCGTGCTGCCGCTGGTGCGGGTGCGCTCGCGCCTGTTTGGCGATGCCCTGGCCTCGATCCCGTTCGGCGTTTACGGCGGCATTGCCGCGCAGACGCCCACGGCCTTCGAGGCCCTGGATCGGCGTGCCCGGGCGCTTGCCGAAGAGCTAGGGGTGGATTATCTCGAATACCGTCACCTGGAACCGCAGCACCCGGACTGGCCAACCAAGGACGATCTCTATTTCACCTTCCGCAAGGTCATGGAGCCGGAGGTCGAGGCCAACATGAATGCGATCCCCCGCAAGCAGCGCCGCATGGTGCGCAAGGGGATCAAGGCCGGGCTGACCAGTGAATTCGAGTCCGATATCGAGCGCTTCTACCCGATTTTCGCGGCCAATGTGCGCCGCATGGGGACGCCGGTCTTCAGTCGTCGCTACTTCGAGACTCTGCTCGACGTGTTCGGCGACGAATGCCGGGTGCTCACGGCGCTGCACGACGGTGATCCGGTCGCCAGCGTCGTGACCTTTTTCTTCCGCGAAGAGGTGCTGCCGTACTACGGCGCAGGTACGCCCGAGGCGCGCCAGGTCGCGGGCTATGACTTTCTCTACTGGGAGCTGATGCGCCACGCCTGCGAGGACGGTTACCGCATCTACGACTTCGGTCGCAGCAAGCGCGATACCGGCTCGTTCAGTTTCAAGAAGAACTGGGGCTTCGAGCCGCAGCCGCTGTACTACGAATACGATCTGGTCCGCGCTCGCGAGATACCCGACGTCAACCCGCTGAACCCGAAGTACCAGTACTTCATCAAGGCCTGGCAGCGCCTGCCCCTGCCGGTCGCCAACTGGCTCGGCCCCAAACTCGCCCGCTCCCTCGGCTGAGCGAATGGAAGGTCAAGGTCAAGTACGTTTAACAGGAAGAAGGAGAGAAAAGAAGGTTTATGGTGTGGGGTTCGGGGAAAAGCTTGGGTTGGGGCAGCCTTTGGCGTTGGTCTTTACCCCGGGCGCCTCAACCCCAGAACTCTTCCCATCTTCTAACCTCCCTGTGAACCGCTCTTTAGCCGACGCTATGTGAGAGCTGTATCGAACCGAACAATGTTGAAGGGACGGGAGCGAAATGGAATTCGACCCGCTTTCGAAGGAAGTGATTGGCGCCGCGATCGAAGTTCATCGGGAGCTGGGCCCGGGGCTGATGGAATCCGTCTACGAGAAGTGCCTTGCCCATGAACTGCGTGAGCGAGGGATCCGTTGTACCACGCAGGTTGCGATGCCGGTTGCCTACAAGGGCGAAACCATTGATGCGGGGTATCGCATTGACGTTCTCGTTGAGGATTGCCTGATGATTGAACTGAAGAGCGTAGATGAGCTCAGTGGCCTGCACCAGGCGCAGCTTTTGACCTACATGAAACTTGCGCGAGTCGATACTGGGCTCTTGATCAACTTCAACGCCCCTGTTCTCAAGGACGGGATCCGCCGTCTTGAGCGGCGCGGTATTTCAACTGGCTCTTGAAACTCATTCCATGAACCTTCCCTTCTTCAAATCTTCCTGTGACCAACTGCAGTTGGCAGATGCCTGATGGATGATCTTCTTTATCTGGTGCATCGGATTCCGTGGCCGCCGAACAAGGGCGACAAGATTCGTTCGCACCACATCCTGCGCTATCTGGCGCAGCACTATCGTGTGCACCTGGGTACGTTCATCGATGACCCGGCGGATGCGGCGTATCTGCCCGAGCTCAAGCGTATCTGCACGACGGTCTGTGCCCGTCCGCTGCCGCGCCGGCGGGCCCAGTTGCGCGCGCTGACCGGCTTCCTGAGCGGCGAGCCGCTGACGGTGCCGTGGTATCGCGACCGCGAACTGGCACGTTGGGTTAGGACCACGCTGATCCGCCAGCCGGTCGCCTGTGCCGTGGCCTTTTCCTCGGCGATGGCCCAGTACCTGCCGGAAGGGGGCGGGCGAACCCGGGTGGTCGACTTCGTGGACGTCGATTCCGACAAGTGGACGCAGTACGCACCGACGCGGCGCTGGCCCATGAGCGCGGTGTATCGGCGCGAGGGCCGTCGGCTGCTGGACTACGAGCGCCAGGTCGCGCAGGCCAGCGATGCCAGTCTGTTCGTGTCGCCGGCCGAAGCAGACAGCTTCCGCCAGCGCGCCCCGGAGGCGGCGGACCGGGTGCATGCGCTGAACAATGGCGTCGATGCCGCCTTCTTCGCACCCGAGGCGGTGGCGGGTTCGAACCCCTATGTCGCCGGCGCCCGCACCATCGTGTTTTCGGGCGCGATGGATTACTGGCCCAACGTCGATGCGGTGGTGTGGTTCGCCGATCACGTCCTGCCCGGCTTGCGTGCGGAACACCCGGGTGTGGAGTTCTGCATCGTCGGCAGCCGGCCGGCGCCCGAGGTGGCGGCCCTGGCGGCCCGGCCCGGCGTGACGGTGACCGGCTTCGTGGACGACGTGCGTCCCTGGATCGCGCACGCCACGCTCGCGGTCGCGCCGCTGCGCATCGCGCGTGGCGTGCAGAACAAGGTCCTGGAGGCGATGGCGCTGGGGCGTCCGGTCGTGGCCAGCCCGCAGGCCCTGGAGGGGCTGACCGCGACCCCCGGGCACGAGGTCGTCGCGGCGGACGCCGAGCCGCGCGCGTTCCTGGAGGCCGTCTCCGGGTACCTGCGCGCCCCGGACCCGGCGCTGGGGCAGGCGGCCCGCGCCCGGGTGCTGGCGGACTACGACTGGGCGCGCAATCTCGCGCACCTGGGCGAGATCCTGCGGCGTCGCCCGGGCCGCGTGTCGGGTACGGTGTCGATCGAGGAGGCCGCACATGGTCGCTGACGCGCTGAATTCCCGAACACGCGCCCGCGGTTCCTCCTGGTGGTTTGCCGCGCCGGTCCTGGTGCTGGGCCTGGTCGTGCTGGGGTGGATGTTCTACCCGACGTTCGCCTCCATCGTTACGATCTGGAACCGCTCGGACACCTTTGCGCACGGGTTCCTGATCGTCCCCATCGTCCTGTTCCTGCTGTTTCTCAAGCGTCAGGAGGTGCTTGCGCTGGAGCCGCGCCCATCCTGGTGGGCGTTGTTGCCCTTGGTGGGGCTGTCCCTCGTCTGGGTGGCGGGGGAGTTGGTGGATGTGGTGTCGGTGCGCCAGTTCGCGGCCGTGCTGATGATTCCCGCGCTGTTCTGGCTGGTGCTGGGCAACGCGATCACCTGGCGCCTGCAGTTCCCCCTGGCGTATCTGCTGTTCGCGGTCCCGTTCGGCGAGTTCCTGGTGCCGCCGATGATGGATCTGACCGCGGATTTCACGGTGACCGCCGTGCAGCTGACCGGGATCCCGGTCTATCGCGACGGGCTGTATTTCGATCTGCCCACCGGCCGCTGGTCGGTGATCGAGGCTTGCAGTGGCGTGCGCTACCTGATCGCGTCGGTCGCGCTGGGCACGCTGTATGCCTATCTCATGTACCGCAGTCCCTGGCGGCGGATCGTGTTTGTCGGCGTGTCGATCGTGGTCCCGATCGTTGCCAACGGCCTGCGCGCCTACATGATCGTGATGATCGGCCACCTGAGCGACATGGAGCATGCGGCCGGGGTGGATCACCTGATCTATGGCTGGATCTTCTTCGGCGTGGTCATCGCGCTGATGTTCGCGATCGGTGCGTTGTGGCGCGAGGACATGGAGCCGTTGCCGACCCCGACGGTGCCTCCCGCGCAACCCGGGCGCTCCGCGCAGGCGGGTTCGTTCGTTGCCGCCGCGGTGCTGACGGTCGTCCTGGCCAGTGCGGCGCCGCTGTATGCCGAGTGGATGAACCAGCGTGATCTCGGCCCCGTGGCGGGCCTGGGTACGGGCCCGCTGGCACCAGCAGGCTGGCAGGTCCTGGAGGAACAGGATGCCGCCTGGGAGCCGGGGTATCGTGGCGCCCGCGACGGTCGCGGCGGCCTGGTGACGGCCGCCGACGGCGGCGAGCCGGTGGGTATGCATGTGCTGTTCTACCGCGAGCAGTACCGGCACGGGAACATGGTGGGCTGGAGCAATACCCTGGCCGGGCGCGATCGGGCGCTGGAATGGTCGCAGTCGCGTCGCGGCCGGGCCATGCTGGAGGGATACCCCAACCCGGAACGCTTCCTGCTGAACGGTCCCGGGCAGCAGGTGCTGGTGTGGCGCTGGTACTGGGTGGATGGCCGCCTGACCACCCGCCCGCATGAGGTCAAGGCGCGGGAGGCGCTGAACCGGTTATTCGGTGGTCGGGACGATGCCGCGCTGGTGGTGCTCTATGCGCCGCTTGAGTTCGACAACGGCACCGATGCGGCGGAGGCGGCATTGCGGACCTACGCCGCGGATGCCCTGCCCGAGCTGCTCGAACAGCTCGACCACGTCGCGCGGCAGTGACGGGCGCCTCCGTACCCGTGGCCCGGGAGGGTGATCAGCGCCCCTGTGTGGCGCACATCATCCATCGCCTGGATATCGGCGGGATGGAGAACGGGCTGGTCAACCTGATCAATCACATGCCGGCCGATCGCTTCCGCCACGCGATCATCTGCATGACGGACTACACCGACTTTCGCCGACGCCTCGAGCGGGACGATGTCACCCTGCACGCCCTGCACAAGCGCGAAGGCAAGGATCCGCGGGTGCACCTCCGCCTGTGGCGGCTGCTGCGCCGCCTGCAACCGGACATCGTGCATACCCGCAACTTCGGCACGCTGGAGGCGCAGGTGACCGCCGCGCTCGCCGGGGTGCGGGCGCGGGTGCACGGCGAGCATGGCTGGGATGTCGGGGACCTCGACGGCACGCGTGACCGCAACCGCCGCCTGCGTCGCCTGGTGCGGCCACTGGTGGGGCATTACATCGCCCTGTCGCAGCACCAGACGGGCTATCTGCGGGAAGCCATCGCGGTGCCCGCGGCACGCCTGTCGCACATCTTCAATGGTGTGGATACCGGCCGCTTCGCGCCGCCGCAGGAGGGCTTTGTGTCCCCGTTGCCGCAGGCATTTCGGGACCCCGGCACGTTCGTGATCGGCTCGGTCATGCGCATGCAGGCGGTCAAGGCGCCACTGGATCTGGCACGGGCCTTTGTCGCGCTGCGCGAGCTCCTGCCCGAGGCCTTTCCGCGCCTGCGCCTGGTGATGATCGGGGGCGGCCCCCTTCGCGCCGAGGTCGTTCAGTTCCTGGAGCAGGCCGGGGTCGCGCACCAGGCCTGGCTTCCCGGCGCCCGGGAAGACGTCGCCGACTGCCTGCGGGCGCTGGACCTGTTCGTGTTGCCGTCGCTGGCCGAGGGGATCTGCAACACCATCCTCGAGGCGATGGCGACGGGCCTGCCGGTGGTCGCGACGGATGTCGGGGGCAACCCCGATCTGGTACAGCCCGGGGTGACCGGGGCACTGGTGCCGGCGGGGGATCCCGACGCGATGGCCCGCGCGCTGATGGCCTATCCCGCCGATCCCGCGCGGACCGCACGCGAGGGACAGGCCGCCCGCGCCCGGGCCGAGGCGGCGTTCAGCATGGAGGCAATGGTCACGGGCTACATGGCGGTCTACGACCGGGTGCTGGCCCGGCGTTAGTTGTGGCGCTAACGCCAGCCGCCCCGCGGCGCGAATCGCGGGCGCTCGGTGGCGGGGTTGTCGTTTATTCTGGATTTTCCGTGATGGTGCGAGGGCCCGGCCCGAACCGGTGTCCGCCCGGCGGCACCGCCCAGTGTCGACCTGGCCGTGGATCGCCCGAATGCGACCGACGCCCAGGCAAGGAAGCAATCAGGATCCCTACATGTGCGGCATTACCGGCATCTTCGATCTGCGCGACCGGCGGCCGGTCAATCGGTCCCTGCTGGAGGCGATGAACGAGACCCAGTTTCACCGGGGTCCGGACGAGGGGGGTGTGCATCTGGAGCCGGGTGTGGGGCTGGCGCATCGGCGCCTGTCGATCATCGATCTTGCGAGCGGGCAGCAGCCGCTGTTCAACGAGGACGAGACCGTCGTCGTGACCTACAACGGCGAGATCTACAACTTCCCCGAGTTGACCGCCGAGCTGCAGCAGGCGGGCCATCGCTTTCGCTCCCACTGCGATACCGAGGTGATCGTGCATGCCTGGGAGGAGTGGGGCGAGGCCTGTGTGCAGCGCTTTCGCGGCATGTTTGCCTTCGCCGTCTGGGACCGCAACCGGGATACTCTGTTCCTGGCCCGCGATCGTCTCGGGATCAAGCCGCTGTATTACAGCGCGCTGGCCGACGGGCAGCTAATCTTCGGTTCGGAGCTCAAGGCGCTGATGGCGCATCCGGGGCTGCCCCGGCGCATGGATCCGCATGCGGTGGAGGACTACTTCGCCTTCGGTTACGTGCCGGAGCCGCGCAGCATCTTCCGCGGCGTGCACAAGCTGCCGCCCGGCCACACGCTGACCGTGCATCGCGGGCAGGGCAACCTGAGCGAACCACGCGAATACTGGGACGTGCCGTTTACGGACAACGGCATCACGCACCTGGACACGGCCGCCGAGGAACTGACCGCCCGCCTGCGCGAGGCGGTGGACATCCGCATGGTGGCAGACGTCCCGCTGGGCGCGTTTCTCTCCGGCGGGGTCGACTCCAGCGCGGTGGTTGCGATGATGGCGGGGCTGTCCGACGACCCGGTGCGCACGAGCTCCATCGGCTTTGCCGACCCGGCCTACGACGAGTCCCGCTACGCGCGCCTGGTGGCCGAGCGCTACCACACCGATCACCACACGCAGGAGGTCGATCCCGACGACTTCGCGCTGCTGGATCGGCTGAGCGGGCTGTACGACGAGCCGTTTGCCGACAGCTCCGCGCTGCCGACCTACCGCGTCTGCGAACAGGCGCGCCAGCAGGTGGTGGTGGCCCTGTCGGGGGATGGCGGCGACGAGAACCTGGCGGGCTACCGGCGCTATCGCCACCATCTCGCCGAGGAGCGTCTGCGCGCACCGTTGCCGCTGGGGCTGCGGCGCCCGCTGTTCGGCTCGCTCGCGCATCTCTATCCCAAGGCAGACTGGGCCCCGCGCCCACTGCGCGCGAAGGCGACCTTTCAGGCGCTGGCCAGGGATTCGGTCGAAGGCTACTTCCAGGGCGTCTCTATCCTGCGCGACGACCTGCGCGCGCACCTGTTTTCCCCGGCATTCCGGCGCTCGCTGCAGGGCTACGGCGCGCTGGAAGTCCTGCGCCGGCACGCGGAACGCGCGCCCACCGAACACCCGCTGTCCCTGGTGCAGTACCTGGACATGAAGACTTACCTGCCGGGCGACATCCTGACCAAGGTCGACCGCGCGAGCATGGCGCATGCGCTGGAGGTCCGGGTCCCCATCCTCGACCACCAGCTGGTCGAGTGGATCTCGGGGCTGCCGCCGGAACTCAAGCTGCGCGGCCCCGAGGGCAAGTTCGTGTTCAAGAAGGCCATGGAGCCCTACCTGCCGGAGGAGATCCTTTACCGCCGCAAGAAGGGGTTCTCCGTGCCGGTTGCGGAATGGTTCCGCGGCCCGTTGCGCGAGCGCATGCAGGCCCAGGTCCTCGGCCCGCGCATCGCCGACTCCGGCATCTTCGACATGGACTACCTCAAGACCCTCGTGAACCAGCACGTCAGCGGCGCCCGCGACCACAGCCCGGCGCTGTGGTCGCTGCTTATGTTCGAGAGTTTTCTGGCCCATTCGGAAAGGCGACAGCCCTCCGTGGTTGACTGGAGGTAACAATGTACGGACGTCGACCGGTCGCAGATGCCAAACGTGCCTCCAGAGCGATTCTGAGTAATCTTCTCGCAAGGGGGGCGCCGCGCTTGTATGTGCGGTTGATAGGGGAAACCGGCCGAGGACAGAAGAAAGAAACTCCCGAATCGGTTGCTGCCTATTTCCGAAACTGCTTTGAGGCGTACTTCCAGAAGCTGGACTTGAATCTGGACTCCGCAAGGGAGTGGCTCGACGGCCGCGTCCTGCTGGAGTATGGCCCTGGAGATGTTCCCGGTGTCAGTCTCCTGATGTTGGCCCACGGCGCCCGCAAGGTTTTTTGTGTCGATCGGTTTTCGCTCGATCAAAGATCCCCGTTTCAGGTAGCGGTTTTGCAGGAAATTCTTGATGGCCTGGATGGCGAAGTCCGACAACGGGGGGAAGCGTGTTTTGTTCGGGCGGGCGATCCTGCATCAGGTTTCAAGCCGGAATGTCTTGAGTACCGGGTAACGAAAGACGGATTGTCGGGCCTGACAGATAGCATCGATCTTGTTTATTCCCGTGCTGTACTCGAGCACGTGAATGATCTGGACGCCACTTTTGACGACATGGCCAGGGCTCTAAAGTGGGATGGGGTGGCAATCCATCAGGTGGACCTCAAGAGCCATGGCCTGCATCGCGAAAATCCTCTGGATTTTCTGACTTGGCCTCCCCTTCTCTGGAATCTCATGTATGAAGGCAAGGGTGTCCCGAACCGCCTTCGACTGGATCGCTATGTTCAGGCTCTGGCCAATTCGGGATTGACGACCCGAATCCTTGAGCCTACGGCTCATGCGGATCAAGAAGACATTGATGCGGTCCGCCCGTACCTGGCCAAACCTTTTCGCGATCTGGATGACGAAACGTTGCGCTGCCTGGGCTTCTGGCTAGTTGCCGAAAAGCATCCTGGCGAGAAGTGCCAAGACCGACCCGACGGATGACTGACCCATCCATGCCAGGCGCTCATGCAAGCGCGGCGCCGTTGCTGCCCCAGCCCGACTGGCCGCTGCGCATGCCGCAACGGCTGGCGGGGCGGGTGCTCTGGCCGCTGCACGAACGGCTGCGTGGGCGTGAAACGGCGTCCTACCTGCAGGCCCTGCAGCGAGGCGAGCAGGCCGGGGCCGCCGCTCTCGGGCGCTTGCATCAATCACGCATAGAGGCCCTGGTGGCGCATTGCGCGGAGCACGTGCCCTGGTACCGGGAAGCCCTGGCAGGCCGTGCTCCCGAGTTGGAGGATTTTCCGATTCTCGAACGCGATACTGTGCGCGAGAACGGGCGTGCCCTGGTGGCCGACAACGCTACGGGGCCGTTATTGCCCTCCAGTACCGGGGGCTCGACCGGGCGGCCCCTGGTTTTCTGGACGGATCGCGTCAAGGAGGCGCGCCATAACGCGCAGAAGCTCCGGTTTCGGGGCTGGTTCGGCATCCGTCCGGGCGATCGTCAGGTCGACTTCTGGGGTTCCCCCATCGAGCTCGGCAAGGCGTCGCGCCTGCGCGTGATCAAGGATCGCTACCTCCTGAACCAGGTCGTGCTCTCGGCCCACGATCTCACCCCCGAGCGTCTGCGCGCCTATGCCGGGTTCCTCGGGCGCTTTCGACCGCGCCTGGTCTATGGCTACCCCACCGTGATCGTGCGTGTCGCGCAGACCCTGCGCGAGCACCCGGAACTCGCGCGTGGCTGGCGGCCTCAGGCCGTGGTGTGTACTTCCGAGATGCTGTATCCGCAGGTGCGCGACACCATTGGCGAGATCCTGCAGTGTCCGGTCGCCAACGAATACGGATCGCGCGATGCGGGACTGATCGCCCACGAATGCCCGCACGGTCGCCTGCATATCGCGAGCGAACACGTGCACGTGGAGGTCGACGAACCGGACGCCGACGGGATCGGCGATCTGCTTGTCACCAACCTCGACGGGTATGCGATGCCGTTCGTGCGCTATCGCGTCGGCGACCGCGGCCGGCTGGGCGAGGCCGGTACCTGCCCCTGCGGCTCGCTGTTGCCGACGCTCGATCGCCTGGAAGGGCGGCGCAATGACTTCCTGGTGGGCGCCGAGGGGCGGCGGGTCCACGGCTCTGCCGCCAACTACGTGATGCGCGAGTTGCCGCAGGTTGCTCAGTACCGGCTGGTGCAGCGTGCGGACCTCTCCCTCGATATCGAGGTGATCGCCAATGGCGCCTGGGGCGAGGCGCAGACCCGCACGGTTACCGAAGGGATGCACCGCATCCTGCATGCCGATGTGCCTGTGCGCCTGGAGCTGGTCGAGTCCATCGCGCCGTCGCCTTCGGGCAAGTATCGCTGGGTCGAGAGCGAGGCGCTGGAGACGTGAAGATCCTTTACCACCATCGCACTCGCGGCGAGGATGCCCAGGGCATTCATATCCAGTCCCTGTGCGACGCCTTCCGTGAGCTGGGCCATGAGGTCCACATGGTGGCGCCCCTGCAGCGCAGGGCCGAGGCGAGCAATACGCCAGTGCCCGCCAGGAACGAGGAAGGGGACGGGGATGCGAGGCCCACGCTGAAGGGCGTGCCGATCCCCTTCTGGTTCTACGAACTGCTTTCGCTGGCCTACAACGGGCCCGCCTTCGTATTGTTGCTGTGGGCGGTGCTGCGCCACCGGCCGGCCTTCATCTACGAGCGCTACAGCCTGTTCAGCTTTTCCGGTCGGCTGGTGGCCTGGCTGACCCGGCGTCCTCTCGTGCTGGAGGTGAACGCCCCGCTCAGCCTGGAACTGCAAACGCACGGGGATCTCGTGTTGCGGCGGCTGGCCCAGCGCATCGAGGACTGGCTTTGCCGCAGTGCCACCCGCACCATCGTCGTCACCCAGGCCATGGCAGATATCTTTGCCGCGCGTGGCGTCCCGCGCGAACGCCTGATGGTGATGCCCAATGGCGTGGACGGGGCCCGTTTCAACCCCCAGGTGGACGGTCGTTCCGTACGCGAGCGTTACGTACCCGCGGATGCCCGGGTGGTGGGTTTTGTCGGGTGGATCCGGCCCTGGCACGGCGTGGACGGGCTGATCCACGCCTGCGCGGCGCTAACGGGTGTGCACCCCAGCCTGCACCTGCTCATTGTGGGGGATGGCCCCGCCGTTCCTGCTCTCCAGAAGCTGGTAGTGGATCTGGACCTTGCCGAACGCGTCCATTTCACCGGGCCGGTGGAGCGCGTCGCCATCCCGACCCATATCGCGGCGCTGGATATCGCCGTACAGCCGGATGTCACCGACTACGCATCCCCGATCAAGCTGTTCGAGTATCTGGCGCTGGGTCGAGCGGTGGTCGCTCCGGACAAACCGAACATCCGGGAAGTGGTGCGCCACGACTCTAGCGCCCTGTTGTTCCCGCCGCGCGACTGGGGTGCTCTCGCCGAGCGCCTGGATGCCTTGCTGGCGGACGATGCGGCCCGCGTGCGGCTGGGTCGTCAGGCCGCGACCCTGGTGGAGGAGCGCGGCTATACCTGGCAGGCCAATGCGCGACATGTGATCGCCAGCGTCTGCCCGGCGGATGCGTCGGCACGGGATACGGCATGAAGCTCCTCGTCCTGTCGCGGGTGTTCCCCAATGCCGTGCAGCCCACCTACGGGTTATTTGTGCGCGAGCGCATGTTCCGCGTGGCGCGCCACATCCCGCTGGTGGTGGTCGCACCGGTTGCCTGGTTTCCCGGTCAGGGACTGATCCGCCGTTTCTGGAATCCGCACTACCGGCCCCCGGTGCCCTGTCACGAGGTGCAGGACGGGATCGATGTCTACCACCCGCGGTTCCTCTGCATCCCCGGCATCATGAAGTGGACCGACGGGCCATTACTTGCGCTCAGCCTCCTGCGGCTGGTGCGGCAGCTCAAGCGGGACCAGGACATTACCGGGATCGATGCCCACTTCATCTACCCGGATGGCGTGGCGGCCTGGCTGCTGGGGCGCTGGCTGAATCTGACCCGCACCATCACTCTGCGCGGGACGATCCTACGCATCTCCCGCACGCGTCTGTGCCGCTGGATGTCCGCGCGCGCGATGCATGCCGCCGCCCGCGTGTTCTCCGTCTCCGGCGACCTGCGCCGCGTCGCGCTGGACATGGGCATTGCCGAGAATCAGGTGCAGGTGATGCCCAATGGCATCAACCTGGACTACTTCTACCCCGAGGACCGGGCGACCTGCCGCCAGGAACTGCGCCTCCCGGAGGACGCAAAGGTCCTGATCACCGTCGGCGGGCTGAACGAGCGCAAGGGTTTCCATCGGGTGATTGAGCAGATGCCGGCCTTGTTACGGCGTTTTCCCAACCTCCATTACCTCTGCGTCGGTGGTGGTGGACCGGACGGCAATGGCCAGGCCTGGCTGGAGGGGCTCGCGCGTGAGCAGGGCGTGCAGGATCACGTGCACTTCACCGGCGCCACGGCACCGGAACGTCTGCGGTTCTACTACTCTGCCGCCGATGTGTTCGTGCTGGCCACCCGCTTCGAGGGCTGGGCGAACGTCTTCCTCGAGGCGGCCGCCTGCGGCCTGCCCACGGTGACCACGCGCGTGGGGGGCAACCCGGAAGTGATCTGTTCGGATGCACTGGGCACACTGGTCGAGCTGGGCGATGGCGATGCCCTGCGCGACGCGATAGAAGAAGCACTGACAACGGACTGGGACCACGCCGCGATCCAGGCCTACGCCCGCGAGAACCGCTGGGAAGCCCGCATCCCGATACTGGTGGATGCTCTGCGCTCCGCCCATTCCGCACAACCGCCAGCCCACTGAATAAGGCCAGGGCGTTTTCACCACAGAGGACACGGAGCACACAGAGGGGAAAGATCGGGTTCACCACGAAGCTCACGAAGGCACGAAGACGAGCTTGTTCACAGGAAGCGCGGGAAGAAGGGAAGATTTGTGAGGGTGGTGACGGGGCATGCCGGGTGATCGGGGTAACCCCAGCGCGGCGGATGCAGGCGACCACCGGAGCCCACAAGGACCTGAGTCCGCACTCCGCCGCCCAGATGTCATCTCGGCTCTCCGCTTCGCTGCGGCCGGGATGACGGTGGTGGTGCGCTGTGGCGGGGATGACTGTGTCTTTTCATCCAGAGCTTTCCCGCTCTTCTCGTCTTCCTGTGACCCGCCCTTGCGGCGAACCTGGCTCAGGCAGTCTGTTTCCACGAACTGAATTCGCGGATTTGTTCCAGATCGGCCTGTTCCGACTGCTGCGCTTTGAATAAATCCCAGCGCACCTGAAGGTTCAACCAGAAGTCGGGCGACATGCCGAAAAAGCGTGCCAGACGCAGCGCCGTGCTTGGGGTAATGCCGCGCTTCTGGTTCACCAGCTCGTTGATGCGCTGATACGGAACATGGAGCGCATCAGCCAGTTGGCGCTGGGAGATGTGCATCGGCTCCAGGAACTCTTTCGCCAGCATTTCACCGGGGTGAGTCGGCTGTCGGTGGGTAGGGATGCGGACCATGATTCTGCCTCAGTGGTAATCCGTGATTTCGACCTGGTCGGGCCCGGCGTCTGTCCAGGCAAAGCAGACCCGATACTGCTCGTTTTTCATGCTATGCCAATGCCGGAAAAGGGCGGAGCAGAGGGTAGCGTGGGTGCCATGGTCTGCGGATATCCCGGCTCTCCGCTTCGCTGCGGCCGGGATGACGACAGTGGTGTGCTGCGGCCCGGATGAAAGTGTCTTTCCGTCCAGAGCCTTCCCACTCTTCCATCTTCCTGTGACTCGCCCTTGGCCTGAAGGGATTGAATTCACCACGAAGCACACGAAGGCACGAAGAAATTCTTTTGCTGTCGTTACAGCATGTCTGGGACGCCCCGATGCCGGACAGCTCCAGACAGGACGCGATCACCAGACCTACCAACCCTGGTCTAGCTCTTCTTCGTGCCTTCGTGCGCTTCGTGGTGAACACACCTAGGCATGTGATGTACTATGGTATGCGCGCATACCACCGGATATTACATTATGACCATACGTACAGGAGATACCCGTCAAACGGCTGTCCGGCTCCCGAAAGAGACGTATGGGCGTCTGAAAGCTCTGGCCGAAAAGACGGGCCGCACGACCACATACTACATCCGTGAAGCCATCGAGGAGCACCTGGAAGACCTGGAGGACATCTACCTGGCCGAACAGACGCTGGAACGTATCCGGAGCGGCGAGGAAGAGGTAAGCAGCTCCCAGGAGTTCTGGCGTGGCCTGGAGGATTGAGTACGCTCATTCCACCCGAAAGGCGGTGCAGAAACTCGACCGGAAGGCCCGCCAGCGCATACGCCAGTATCTGGAGGAGCGTGTAGCCCATCTGGATGATCCGAGAGAGCTGGGTAAACCGCTCAAGGGGAGATTGACTCAGCTATGGCGTTATCGGGTTGGGGATTACCGTGTGATCTGCGAGTTGCGTGACGAGTCATTGGTGGTGCTGGTTGTGCGGATTGGACACCGGAAAGAGGTTTACGATTAATGGCAGACAGCCCGTCTGGTTCCTGCGACTGGCTGGCTCTCGTTGCTAATCAGGTGCCCTGAAGAGGTTGTTTCACCACAGAGTGCACGGAGTGCGCAGAGGGAAAAGACCGGGTTCACCACGAAGCGCACGAAGGCACGAAGAAATTCTTGTGCTGTCTTTACAGCATGCCTGCGACACCCCGGTGCCGGACAGTGCCATACAGGACGCGATCACCAGACCTACCCACCTTAATCCAGCCCTTCCCCGTGCCCTCTGTGTCCTCCGTGGTGCAATCGCCCTTGACCTTGCCCCTCTTCGTGCCTTCGTGCCCTTCGTGGTGAACAAATAGCGAGCGCAGGCGGCTAGCGGGCCGCGGGGTGCGACTCCAGCCAGAGGTCCAGCATCATCAGGATCCACACCAGTTCGCCGTAATACGCCGCGTGTTCCTCGCGATGCAGGCGGATCAGTTCGTCGATGAAGTCGTCGCGCAGGAAATCGCGTCCCTTCAACCGCAGCAGGCTGTCGTAGGCCAGTTCCTGTAGCGGCGCGTGTTCCTGCATCCACACCCCGAACGGCAGGCCGAAGCCATGCTTCTTCTTGTCGATGATCGCCTCCGGCAGAAAGCCGGTGAACGCCTCTTTGTAGAAGTGGCGCAGGCGTCCTTTCTTCAGCTTCAACGCGGACGGCACGCGGCAGGAAAACTCGACCAAGTCGTCGTCCAGCATAGGGAAGGTCACATCAACCCCGGCGAGCTGGCACATGCCGGTCACCTTGCGCAGGTCGTTGTCGGCCAGCGTCTGCTGCCAGTCCAGATACATCATGCGATTCAGCGTGGAGGCATCCTCCGGCTGCGTATAGATCCGGCGCATGAGTTCCCATGGCGCTTCACGATCCAGCCCCGCGAGGAAGTCCGGCGTAAACATCGATTCCTGTGACAGCCGGTGCAGGTAGTTGTAGGTCTCCAGCCGGTCCGGCAGCGGGATGCGCGCCTGTTCCACATAGCTGCGCGCCTTGCCGACCACGGGGAGCGCGCGCGGAAGGCGGGTAAACAGAGGATCAAGCAGATTTCGCCGCAAAGGCGCGGGGATGCGTCCCCAGTGCTCGAACACGCCCTGCTTGGCGTACCGCGCATTCCCGGCGAACAGCTCGTCGCCCCCGTCGCCGGCGAGCAGCCGGGTCATGCCGGCGTCTTTGGCCATGCGCGCGCAAAAATAGGCTGGCAGCGCCGAGGAATTGCCGAAGGGCTCGTCGTAGCTAGCGGCGATCCGGGGTACCGCCTCGACGACATCCTCGGGAGTTACGTAGTACTCGTGTGCCTGGGTGCCGAAGTGCTGCGCGGCGATGCGCGCGTACTCCATCTCGTCGTAGCCGGGGGCGTTAAAGCCAATGCTGAAGCTGTCGGCCCCGGGCTGGATGCCGGCGAGCATGCCCGCGACCGTGGAGCTGTCCAGGCCGCCACTCAGGAAAGCGCCGGTTCGCGGGCCATCCGCGCGCCGGTCCACCGCCGTCTGGATCCGGTCGCGCAGCTCCTGTTCCAGCGCTACCGGCGCGGCGCTGCCGTCCTCCGCGAAGACGGGGCGCCAGTAGGCGTTCACTTCGGCCCGGTCGCCGTTGTGGATCAGGCGATGCGCGGCGGGCAGCTTTTCCAGCCCGGCGAACAGACTGACCGGGGCTGGCAGCATGTGGAAGAAGCAGTAGTGGTAGAGCCCCTCGCGGGTCACCTCGGTGGCGACCGCTGGATGGGAAATCACGCTCCCCGCGGTGGTGCCGAAGGCTACGCCGCCATTCAACCGTGCAAAGTGCAAAGGCGTCTGGCCCAGACGATCGGTGCCGGCTACCAGGTGCCCCTGGCCTGCATCCACGATGACCAGCGCGAAGTCGCCGGTTATCTGTTCGAACAGGCCGCTGCCCTGTTGCCGCCAGGCCTCCAGCAGAGCCTGCGCGGGGTCGCGTTCGCGCGCACACTCCGCCAGCGCGAGTTTGCGCCATTGCGGGTGGCCGGTGATCGCGGCGATGACGTCCCCTTCCTGCGCGGTCCAGCCGCCCCGTACAAGGCAGCCACCCAGACGGTTCGTGCACCGGCATTCAGGTGCCCCGGGGACCCCCGTGAGGGCCGCTCCCTGGGCCTCGAGGGCGTCGCCCGGGGATGCGGCATTGACCGCGAACCATCCACAAAGTCCCGCCATCCGTCCGCCTGTTGCCTGGTCGGTCCAGGGAAACGCTGGTTGATGTACGCACCCGGGCGTGGGCCCGGCAATCCGTGCCGTATGGGTCATTATTCTACGTCCGGGGTCGGGCGTTCGAAGGCGGGCCGGGTGCAGGGGGTTAACGAGCCGATCACGCGGGACCCGCGGCCTGTCAGTGACGATCTGGACAGCCTGTGCAGATACGGTAACCTGCCGGGTAACCCGCATCCCCGGCCGGGCACGGATACCCGCCATCAGGAACCTTTATATGTCGACCCTCGATCACACCCGGAATCTGCTGGACAGTGCCCTGAGCCTGAACGGACGCGCTCAGCAGTTCGACCGCAACACCACGCTGCTGGGCGGTGTCCCCGAGCTGGACTCCATGGCAGTGGTCTCGCTGATCACCGCGATCGAGAGCCACTTCGACATCGTGATCGATGACGACGACGTCAGCGCCGAGACCTTCGAGACCGTCGGCACCCTCGCTGATTTCATCGACGCCAAGCTCGACTAACTCGGTCATGGAAGCCGGGTTCCTGGAGGGCAAGGCCGGACCGGTGTTCCATGTGCTGCATCGACCGGAAGGCCCTTCCGTCCGTGGTCGTGTGCTGTTTTTCCCGCCGTTTGCCGAAGAGCTCAACAAGTCCCGCCGCATGGTGAACCTGCAGGCTCGCCGCATGGCGCAGGCCGGGTATGCCGTGCTGATCCCGGATCTCTACGGATGCGGCGACAGTGGCGGCGACTTCGGCGATGCCGACTGGGACCTGTGGCTGGACGACCTTGCCCGCTGTAATGACCACCTCGAGGCCGGCTGCCCGGCCCCCCTTCTGGTCTGGGGCTTGCGCGCAGGCTGTCTGCTGGCGGGCGATTTCCTGGCCGCGCGTGCCGAACAGGCCGCCGCCGCGATCTACTGGGCGCCCGTCACCAATGGCGAACAGCACCTGACCCAGTTCCTCCGCCTGCGCATGGCCGCCGGGATGATGGGCGGGCAGAAGGAATCCACCGCTGATCTGCGCTCGCGGCTGCGGGATGGCGAAGCACTGGAGGTGGCGGGCTACACGCTTGCGCCCACCCTCGCCGAGCGCCTTGCCACCGCCCGCCTGGAGCAGCCCCGCGCGGCATCCGTCGCCTGGCTCGACATCGCAGCACAGGACGATGCCCCGCTGCCGCCGGCGGCCGAACGCCTGATCGAGCGCTGGCGCGAAGATGAGGCGGCCGTAACCGCAACGGTCGTGGGTGGCGACGCCTTCTGGTCCACCCAGGACATCATCGAGGTGCCGCAATTGCTGGAGGCGACCACGCAGCGCCTGGAGGCCCTGGCATGAGCGAGCGCGCCGTTGTCTTCCGGGTGGGGGAGGAGGAACTGCTGGGTATCCTGCACCCCGGCGCGGAGGGCGCCCGGCGTGGTGTGCTGATCGCGGTGGGCGGGCCGCAGTACCGAGTGGGCAGTCACCGCCAGTTCCTGCTGCTCGCGCGCCACCTGGCGGCGCAGGGGATACCCGTGTTCCGCTTCGACTTTCGCGGCATGGGGGACTCTTCCGGTCGTCAGCGGACGTTCAAGGAGGTCCATGACGACATGCGGGCGGCGATGGATACCTTTTCGGCCGAGGCGCCGGAGATGCGCGAGGTCGTGATTTGGGGGCTTTGTGGCGCCGCTTCGGCCGGCCTGTTCTATGCCTGGCGGGATGACCGGGTGGCAGGCCTGGCCCTGGTGAATCCCTGGGTGCGAACCAGTGACGGGCTGGCGCGGGCCTACTTGAGGACATACTACCTTCAGCGTCTGGCCAGTCGCGATTTCTGGACCGGGGCTCTGCGTGGGCGACTGAACCCATGGAACTCCGCGAAATCCCTCGCGGGCATGGCCAGGGCCGCCCTGCGTCCGCGGGCTACCGGTTCGAGTGCGCACGACACGGGTCCCGACACGGACCATGGCCCCCTGCCGGAGCGGATGGCTGCGGGCTGGAAACGCTTTCAGGGGCCGATCCTCGTGATCCTGAGTGGCGACGACCTGACCGCCGCCGAGTTTCGCGATGTGGCGACCAACGCGCCCGTCTGGAATGGGTTGCTACAGGAGTCGCGGGTAACCCTGCAGGAGCTGCCCGACGCGAACCACACCTTCTCCCGACGCGAGTGGCGCGATCAGGTGGCGAACTGGACCGATGACTGGGTACGCGGCCTTCCGGTGACAGGCACAGAACCATGACAACGCGGGACCCCGAGAAGCCGCTGGTGTCGGTCATCATGCCGGCCTACAACACGGCCGCATACATTGCCGAGTCCGTTGACAGTGTTCTGGACCAGGATTATCCCAGCGTCGAGTTGATCGTGGTGGACGACGGCTCGACCGACGGGACGATCGAGGTCCTGCGCGCATATGGCGACCGCCTGACGCTGTTGACCCAGCAGAACCAGGGCGCGGCCGTGGCCCGCAATGCGGGCATCGCCGCCGCCTCCGGCGACTACATCGCGTTCATCGATTCCGACGATGTCTGGTTGCCGGGAAAGCTCGCGGCGCAGGTGGGCTACATGGACCAGCATCCCCAGATCGGGATGACCTTCACGGCCTGGCATAACTGGAAGCCCGATCCATCCGGGACGTTTCTGAAACCCGATTCAGCCGAGGGCGTGCACCCGAAGAACCCCGATGGGAAATCGCTTGTGGAGCGCGGATCCGGCTGGTTGTACAACCGTCTGCTCTTCGGTTCGCTCCCCCATACCATTACGGTGATGATGCGGCGCGATCTGGTCGAACGCGTTGGACAGTTCGACCCCGAACTCAAGAGGGGTCAGGACTACGATTACTGGCTGCGGGCTTCGAGACTGACCGAAATCCACCAGTTGAACCTCGTGACCGCCCTGTACCGCCTGCATGGCGAAGGCTGTATTACCAAGTATCCCGATACGAACTATGAATACGAGGTGGTCCGCAAGGCGCTGCGTCGTTGGGGGCGGCTTGGTCCGCGCGGAGAGAAGACATCGCTCGGTGCAATCCGTCGGCGACTTGCGCAGACATGCTTCAGTTTCGGCTATCACCACTACTGGGAGGGGGACCCGAGACTGGCACTGCGGTCTTTTCGTCAGTCGGCTCTCCGGTATCCCTGGTCCGCTTCTGCCTGGGCGTATCTTGCCCTGAGCGCCTGGAAAAGTGTCGGTCGCAAGGCCCACTGAATGACTGGATGGCTGCGCTCCGAATCGTCCGGGGGCGATTGAGAGATTTCACTCGATAGAAGAACGTTTTCTCCGGCGAACCGTCGCCGATCCAAGGAGGTGTCCCATGAATGCGGAACCCACTCCCGAACAGGCCGAGCTGATCGAGGCCGAAGCCTACGAGAGCATGATGAGGGTGGCCGAAACCGCAGGCATTCCGGGTTTTCGGGCCGTTCGTAGTCGCTCGGGCCTCGCGCTCGTTGCGCCGGGGCTGAAGAAGATCCTGGTTTTTAACCGGGTGCTGGCACTGGGTGTCGCGGAGCCGGCAAGCGAAGACTATATTGACGAACTCGCGGCCCTGTACGCGCCGCATGAGCTTCCTTGGGCAGTGGAGCTCAGCCCGCATGCCCGCCCCGAGCCCATCCCCCAATGGTTGCGGGATCGCAGGATTCGCCGTGGTGCGCCTTCGGCGGTTCTGGTGCGCTCCACCCACGATGTTCCCGAGGTCACAACCGACCTCGAGATTCGCCCCTGGCAGCCAGAAGACAACGATGCAGGCGCCGCATTGGCCGCGCAAACCTTCTCCGTTCCCGAGGAGGTAACGGCACTTCTGGCAGCGCTTCCGTATTCTCCGAAGTGGCGCCAGTGGCTGGCACTCGATGAAGGGAAGGTTGTGGCAACCGGTCTGGTGTATCTGGGAGATGGGGTGGCCTGGACCGGCTGGGCAGCGACCCACCCGGACTATCGAGGGCGAGGGTTGCACGGGGCCCTGGTTTCCGCACGTCTCAGAGATGCGTCCCTCCATGGTTGTACTTCGGTGATCACCGATACCGCCGTGGGGACAGCGGACAAACCGGACCAGTCCTATAAAAACCACCTCCGCAAGGGCTTCGAGGTCTCGCATTTGCGGCACACATATCTTGCGGTCCCGGGCGTGGTGACCGCGTAGTCGTGCGCTCTTACCGTGATGCAGCCACCTCAAGGCCCGAAATCAGCGCCTTGCGGTCGACCTTGCCGTTCGCGTTCAGTGGCAGGCTCTCCAGCGAGTGGATGGTTCGCGGGACCATCACGGCGGGCAGGCGCTGGCGCAGCCGATCGCGCAGGGCTGCTTCGTCGGCGCCTTCTGCGACCACGAAGGCCACGATCCCGGAGGCGCCGCTTTCCGTTCGCGGCCATCCGACGGCCACCGCCTGGTCCGTGCCGGCGGCCTCGCGCAGCGCCGCCTCTACCTCGCCGAGCTCGATGCGTACCCCGCCGATCTTGATCTGATGGTCCAGGCGCCCGAGGAAAATGATCGGCTCGCCCGGGCCCGGGCGGCGCACCAGATCGCCGGTCCGGTAGTGCACGCGACCGTCCTCCAGGTGCACGAATGCCTGCGCCGTGCGCTCAGGATCCTTCCAGTAGCCGGGGGTCACCTGGGGGCCGCTGATCAGTAATTCGCCCTCGGACCCGACCGGCACCTCCTGCAGGGCCTCGTCCGCCACCCGCAGTTCCACCTGGTTGCCCGGATAGCCGATCGGGACCATTCCATGTTCGCACTCGGCCGGCGATTGCTCCGCGTCCCAGCGATAGAAACAGGCATCCACCGTGCACTCGGTAGGGCCGTAGGCGTTGTCGATCCAGGCGTTGGGCGCGGCAACGGCCATCGCCTCGGCCAGTTCCGCCGACAGGGCCTCGCCGCCAAAGCGGCACAGGCGCAGGTCCGGGAAACGCCCCGGCGCCCAGCCGTTGCGACGGTTCATCCCGTGCCCGGCCGAGGGGGTGATGTCGATCACCGTAAGCGCCTTGTCCGCAATGTAGCGGTTGGGATTGAACCACTCCTTCGCGGACGGGCAGCACAGGCAAGCGCCAAAGGCCCACGAGACGTACAGATCGAACATCGACGAGTCGAAGGTGATGTCGTAGAACTGCGAGAAGCGGTCGGTCTCGTTGATGCCGAAGTCCCGGTACCGCTCCAGCGACATCTCTACAAACCGGGCCACGTTGCGATGCAGCACGCCAACGCCCTTGGGTATGCCCGTGCTGCCCGAGGTGAAGAAGAGGCAGGCCAGGTCGTCCGGTGATACGGCCGCCGGTACCCAGTCCGTGGGTCGAGCGGCGTCTCCGGCCACCCGAAAGTCGTGCCTGGGCCAGCGCGCCTGGAGCTCGTCCAGCCGCTCTGCATCGGGCAGCAGGATCACGAGCGGGCGGGAGAATGCCCCCAGCAATTCATCGAGCCGCTCCAGCCCCTGATGATCCACCAGCAGCGCCGACAGATCGGCTTGCTCGGCCATGGCGAGCGTGCGTTCCGTAGGAAAGCCCGGGTTCAACGGGACCAGCGTCTGGCCGGCCATCAGGGTGCCCAGGATGCCCTGGTACATCGGCAGCGACCGCTGCGCCAGTACGCCGACCCGATCTGGTTCGCTTGCACTCAGGGCCTGTTGCAGCGCATGACCGACATTCGCCCCCGCTTCGAATAGCTCGAGGTAGGTGAACACGTGGCCTTCCACGTCCAGCGCAGGTCGGTCGGGAAATCGTTCCGCCGAGCGCAGGAAGCCGGTCAGAACACCCCTCGTTAGCCTGGCGTTTGGCATGGCTGCGGCCCTCGATCTGCTCCAAAACCCTTTGCCGACGCGGCTTCCGGGACCTTCCGGTCGGCCCGCACTGGACATCCGTTCGCGCCGTTGTGCGCTCGCGCGTCCACGGTGCCGTCAACAAGAGCATCGGTGATCACCTCATCTCGTACAATCGAAACGAGAAGCCAGCCGCCAGGCTTGGCTAACGGCTGCCTGATGGCGGTTCCCCCGGGGGCCGCCCAGGCCCCTCGCATGAAGGATCCGGGTCGGCGAAACCATGCTGCAAACCCTGCGCAAGCTGAATGCCCTGCTGGACCCCCGCGATCGCGGGAAGGTCGGACTTCTGGTGATTCTCATGATCGTCACGGCCTTCATGCAGACCGCGGGCATTGCCTCGGTCATGCCGTTCCTGGCGGTGCTGTCCGACCCGAACATGGTCCACGACAACGAGATGTTGCGCCTCGCCTACGAATGGCTTGGCTTCGAGTCCACTGGCAGCTTTCTCCATTTCCTGGGTGTGGCGGCGTTTGTGCTCTTCGTGAGCGGAACCGCGTTACAGGCCGTGAACCAATGGGCCATCACGCGGTTCACCCACATGCAGCAGTACGAACTGTCGCGGCGCCTGATGGGCGACTACCTCAGTCGGCCTTTCACGTTCTTCCTCAACCGCAATTCGGGCGACCTTGCGAAGACCGTCCTGCAGGAGACGACCCAGGCTATCAATGGGGCATTGATGCCCATGTTGAGGCTGGTAAGCCAGGGGCTCCTGGCTCTTTTTATCATTTCTCTGTTGGTCATCGCGCAACCATGGCTCGCCTTGATTGTGGCTGTCAGCCTCGGCGGTGTTTACGCTGCCATTTACATCGTTGCGCGCACTTGGTTAAACCGCATTGGGGAAGACCGCGTAGAGGCGAACCGCGAACGCTTCACGGCCGCCGCGGAAGCCTTCGCAGGGGCCAAGGAGATTCGCCTTCTTGGCCGGGAGCGCGATTATCTGGAGCGTTATCGCCAGCCTTCCAAGCGCTTTGCGAGCCATCAGGCGAATGCCGCCTTGCTTAAGGATCTACCGCAATACGCCATCGAGGCCATCGCCTTCGGCGGGGTGCTCTTGCTCATTCTCGTTCTGATGGCGGGCGAAGGCGGCTTGGCCCAAGCCTTGCCGATCATTGGCCTATATGCTCTTGCTGGACGCCAACTGATCCCTGCCTTCCAAAAGATTTTTCAGCAGGTGGCATCATTGCGCTTCAGTACGGCCGCCGTAGACAACATTCTCAAGGACTTGGGCCCCCGTCCGGAGAGCACCCCTTTGCTTGCGCGCAATGAGCAGCCGGAGCCCCTCGTTCCAGAGCGTTCGACCAAGGTGGTCGATGTCACCTATCACTATCCGGGGCATGTGCGCCCTGCCCTGGATGGAGTCTCGCTCGAGATTCCGGCTCAAACGACGGTGGGCATTGTCGGTTCGTCCGGTGCGGGCAAGAGCACGCTAGTCGACCTGCTCTTGGGATTGCTCGAGCCCCAGGCAGGCACCGTTCAGATCGACGGCCAACCCCTTACTCGGCAGAATATCCGCAACTGGCAAGCGGCTGTCGGTTATGTGCCGCAACACATTTTTTTGGCGGACCAGACCGTGACCAGCAATATCGCTCTGGGGGTGCCGGAAGACAAGATCGATCACGCCGCCGTGGAAAAGGCCGCTCGCCTGGCTAACGTGCACGAATTCGTAACCCGCGATTTGCCGGCTGGCTATAGTACGGTCATTGGTGAACGCGGCACGCGGCTCTCGGGTGGTCAGCGCCAGCGTATCGGCATTGCCAGAGCCTTGTATCGCGATCCTGCCGTACTCTTTTTCGACGAAGCGACCAGTGCTCTCGACAACGCGACGGAGCATGCCGTGATGGAAGCTCTGCACAATCTATCCGGTGAAAAGACCATCATCCTGATCGCGCACCGCCTGACCACGGTACGTCCCTGCTCGCGAATCTACGTCCTGGAACAGGGTGCTTTGGCGGATTGTGGCACCTACGAAGAACTCTCGGACCGGAGTGTACCCTTCCGGCGTCTAGCTGCCGGCTCCTCATAGCGCGCGGCTTCGAGATGACTACGCCGAGAGAACCTGAAGTCATCCGAGTGGCGTTTCGTGCCCCTAAGTCTCTGGTCCTGCCTGACCACATTCTCGCACGCCCCCACAGTTGGCTCCGTATTCGCAAGCCGCGCGTTTTCCTGTGGCGCCGTTTTCTGCCTCTTTTCCCCGGACGTAATCGGCCCCGCCAACTCTTCCTTTGGAGGGCGATGCCCGTCTCTGGCCTTTACTTGAGCACGAAACACCTGGGACAGGCGACTCTATGACCAACGTACCACCGAACAAAGCCTTTCCGATCGCGCACGATAACGCGCCGAGCGATGTCTATATCCAGCTTCAGAATCATTTCGAACGAGAAATACAATCTATCGCGCCTCTCCGGGTCGCGTCCCGGCCAAGTTCATCCGTTCATCATGTTCGGGTCCAGGTGGCGCGCCAAGAAGTTGATCTATGGATCAAGACCTTAAAAGGCCCAAGCGGTATCGAGTCTTGGAAGGCAAGGCAAACACTGCGAGATGCGGCGATCTCCGAATACTTTCTCGCTAGCCCCCACAGAGATCCACGTTTTCGGGTTCCCAGCGTGGTTATGAGCATACCGGAGACGGGGACTATCGTAACCAGACACGAACCCGGAAATCGACTTCAAGACAGCTTGAAAACCATCCCGCTCGTTCCGTGGAGACCTGTGTTCGTCGGCGACCTCGAAGAGGCCTTTTTCCGGGCAGGCGAATGGCTTCGCCATTTCCAGGTGATTACGCAAGACTTTCGCCCCTCGCAGCACGAAACTCAGGAACCCGTTCCTGTCAAGACCCTGGCGTTTCTACTGGAACAAGCCGTCATGCGGCTCACCGAGGCGCAGGCTCAAGGTACCCTCGATTTTTCATTGGCCGACATGGAGCACCTTGAGAAAGGCGCATCGAATCTACAGGTGGTGGCCAAAAGCGATCGCCCTAATTCCATCATTCACGGGGATTTCTATCCGGGTAACCTGCTCTCCGCAAAAGACAGCATGACCGGACTCGACTTGTCCAGTAACGGCTTCGGTTCGCCGCTCCTTGATGTCGGGTATTTCGTGTTTCAGACTGAAACCTTCTTCGCTCGGCGTGCTTTTCGTAGTTCGCTTCACAAAACCTTGGTTCGGGGGTTCCTCCAAGGTTATGGGGCCCCATCTTCTTCTGATGAATCTTGGCGTCACGCTCCCGAGTTCAAAGCAATTCGCTTCGCTTTGATTGCCTCTCGGATCCTAGGTTTCAGTGGTCGGGGTGACGCAAACCCATTGCGGCAGCTGGAGCGGAGGAAGCATGCTCGCAAGCTAATCCAAGAGGCGAAAAATTTGGTGCAAGCCTAGATCGCTAAGCGTGGATCGAGGATTCGGTAGGTATGGCGTACTGGCAGTTCATATGTCTCTCGCGGCGCCTCTCACGCGTTTCTTATGATTGGGAGGGGCGGCCACTGACTTAGTTTTACAAGCCTAGTGCTCTTGCAAGAATTCGCTCGAAATCAGCTCGCGCTTTGTGGAGCGTACTGTTATTCGTGTCGTCGATATTCATTGCCTTGGATACCGACTGGATGGCGCGATGGATTCCCACGGGTCCAAGCCGCCGTTCAGAGACGGAAACGTATTGTTTCTCTTTCCCAAGCATTTTGAACAGGGCCTCCTTCTTATAATCTCCTAGGGTCCCGTCTTGGTCGGCGGCGTTGACGCCAATTCCGACCACCGGGACGCCAAGATTCATGGCGTTGACACATAGGTGGTATGTGTCGGTCACAATGAATGAGCTGTGCCGAATGTTGTCAAGAAGACCACCCAATTGGACCCTCCCAGGTCTAGCCGGGTCGATGTCGAACCAACCGGATAACCGTTCTGAGCTCTGCAATTTCGATACAGAGAGGGCGAGTCGGAGCATGGTAATGCCTTTGAGTCCGGACCGCCCGAAGAAAAATCGGTAGTGCTTTCGCTTGAGATCGGGTGGGCGGGTTTTTAAGAGGGGTGCGGGATTCAGTAGAAAAGCTGTATCTAGGCCTGTTTGAATGGTCGGGCGGCCATTCTCAGGCAGGAGTGTCCTCAGGGACTCAGTCGATGCCGGGTCTCGTGGAAAGATCGCGTCGAAGCTGGATGAATACAGACGAACGATCTCTTCCCAGTCCTGAGGGCTGAGCAATTGTCGGCAAGCGGAAAGCCCCTGAAAGTTGTTTCCCGCGGAGATCACGCGCTGATGACTGCGATGGTAGTTCTTCAGCAAGAATAGGCGCTTCCATTTCTCAAGGGCTTCCTGGTTGGTCCGGCTGTGACCATGACGGATGTCCAATTGGGTGAAGTCGTGTATCCCATACAGTGGCGAGTTCAGGAAATCCCCCCAGTACAGAATGGTTGAGTAGTCTCTGAGCTGGTTGGGGTCGTGAAGGGGCGTTGTAGGCTGGCCAGCGAAGGAAGAATTGGAGTGGGGCGAGGCGTTATGGGATTTAAAGATGTCAAACGTGGCGCCGTGCTTGCGAAGGAAATCTTCGGCGGCGAGATCGACCGAGAGCATCCCCGCGTTTAGTGGGTTGTGCGCCGTAATAACAGCGATGTCCTTCATGGTGTTTTCCTTCGTGTGGGCTCGCTGCGGTGTATACGGTGCCTAGGGGCTTCAGGAATACTTTAGCGCATGGTCGATGGCCTGTCTGGAGATGCGTTTGACGAAGACATGCGCCGGATTCGAGTGGATCGAGCGGGTGATGGTGTTAAAGAGCCGGACACCGGGAGGGCTCGGACCGATGATATTGCGGTACCGCCAGGGTCGGCCGGGCGGTTGCGGCATGTGAGGGGCAGGGGGCGGAACTGACGGATGCGATGGAGTGTGGTATTGCGAAGAGTGAAATTCGGGAGTAAGGGCATTCTACTCGGGGGGGGGCGAAGTTTTGTGGGGTTTCTCTGGCTCTGAGCAGCGGATAGAGAGCCTAGTCAGCTGAGTCGGGGGCTGGTTTGGAGTGACGATTACAGGGTATGCCGCTGGGGAATCGGTACCTCGTTACAAGGAGAAGGGCAGCGTGGTGAGTGACAGATGGCGGGTAGCGGTCGTGATTCCGTACTTCCAGCGAGAGGCGGGGCTGTTACGGCAGTGCGTGCAGTCCGTGTTGGATTCGAGGGGCGGTTTGAGGGTCCGGGTTCTCGTGGTGGATGATGGCTCGCCCCTTCCGGCAGAAGACGAGATTGGGGATTTGGAGGATGGTGGGGCAGTTAGCATTGTCCATCAGGAGAATGCGGGGCCCGCGGCGGCACGGAATGCAGGCCTGGATCATGTGAGCGGCACACCGTTCGTGACCTTTCTGGACTCCGATGATCAGTGGACCGGGCCATTTCTGGAGGATGCGGTTAGGGCGCTGGAGCAGGGCTATGATCTGTTTGTGGGCGATAGCCAGAGGGTCGGGGTTTCGGGAACCCGGTTCAATTGGGGACGGTCGGCGGGTGACAACATCCGCCTTGACGAGCATCGTCTGGTTGACCCGCAACATGAGATCTACGAGTTTGTAGGAAATTTTGTCGACCTCTTGGTTCGCCGAAGCAATGTCATCAGCGCGAACACCATGGCCTATCGGCTCGACCGCTTCCCGGATCTTCGGTTTCCGGTGAGTCTGCTCCATGGGGAAGATCGGTTGTTCAAGCTCCGATTGGCTGCGCGGTTGGATCGTGTCGCCTTCTCGCCACGCGTTTACGCGGACGAGGGGGAAGGGGTGAATATCTTCGACAAGTCAGGCTGGAATACGGAGGGCTATCTGGGACTTGCCGGCAACTACGTTGCGCTGTCGCAGATGATCCTGGACGAGATTCCACTGAGCGCCCGGCAGAAGGCGTTAGTACGTGCCCAGCTCGGCGAATCGCGCCGTGGGTTTTTGGCCGGAGTGCTGCATCAATTGCGGCAGGGCAAGCGCTTGGATTGGTCGGTCGTCATCAAGACGTTTCGTAATGATCCTGTCGGCGCGCTGCTGGTGGCGCCGAATATCCTGCGGTTGATGACGGACCGTCTGATGAATCGGGGTGACCGGCCATAGGACGGACAAGAGCGGTTACCGGTCGGGTTGGCGCGTTACCTGGCTCGCCAGGGCCGTCCATGTGACGATGAGCTCCGCGTGGTACTGACCCAGGGGCAGTTCAATTGAGGGCCGGCTACGACCGATGGCGCCAGCCGTTGCGGATGGCAGCGGTGTCTCCAGCCAGGCATCGGGGGTTGGTGTCTGCCCCTGTTCGGTATGCCCGGATTCCGCCAGAAATGAGCATTCTGAGGTTGCAGCGCCAGTGACCGCGTGGCCGCCGGGATTCAGGTAGCGTATGCCCGGTTCGCCGCGATGCTCCAGGTTCAGCGTTTGTTCGATGCGCGGCTGGTCAAGGTGGATGGTCCATTCGAGATGTCCTCTGATGTGGGCGAGTTTGGGGCGGCGCAGAGCGGCTCGGCGACCCAGCGCACCGCCCAGCAGTCGCCAGTCGAGCGCGGCCAGTGCGTGCTGGCCCAGGCCGCTGGTTGCGGGGCGCACGAGCGCCCGGGGGTGACCTGACAGGCTGATCCGTACGATTCGGTCGCCGCGCTTGATATCGCACGAGTCGAAATCGGTCAGCCCGAACAGGATGCCCTGGGCTTCAAAGACCGGCGTCCACCCAGCCAGGGCCGCATTTGCCTCCAGCGCTTGCCTGGAAATCCGGACGGGTGCTGGGCACAAAGGGAGACCCTGCCAGGCGGCATGCAGCGGCATGCCCCCGGCATAGCGCAGCTCCACCTCGCTTCGGCTGAAGGCCTGAGGTGGCTGGCCGCAACCGGAAATAAGGAAGAAGGCTTTACCAGGGGCGCCGACACGAAACGGTACCGCATGCGGTTTGTCCGTGACAGAAGGTTCGAGTGCCCGTAGCTCGATGGGAACGGGAGCGCGGTCTGCGCGTGTGGTCCGGCCCTTGGCCCAGGTGATGATGGCGGCCGCCCAGGCGTTGTACACCGATAGGTACATGTAGGTGTCCCAGCCTGTACCGGGTGTTTTCCGGTCGGCTGGGTTTAGCGCGATGAAGCCGTCTGGACGGGTCTGTTCCTGCAAGCGTTGCAGAATGCTGTGCAACATCCGGCCGGGGGGAGTGTCTTGGGCCTGCGATTGGCTTGCACCCAGCAGGATCAAACTTGCCATCAGGCAGGCGTCACCGAATAGGGCGTGGCTACTCCGGCCGAGGCCGCCGACATGGCCGTGGCCATCCCACACGTGCAGGCTCCATTTCAGCAGGCGTTCGATTGTCGGTTGCCACGCCTCCGACTCGCCAAGCTCGGCGGCTGTGACGGCGACGAAAAGCGCCTTGTGGTGGTAGGCCGTGGGTGTCGCCCCGCGTTCCGGTATGCCGGGGCGGGCTGGGTAATCGACGAATGCACCAGAAGGCGTGACCCAGCGATCAAAGAGCCCCCGCAGGCGCGCATGTGCGCGGATTCTGGCGTTGCCGCTGGCTTCCTGTAATTCGCATAACCGGGCCAGCAGGGTCCAGTTGTTGGAGGGATATCCGCGGGAAAGCTTGCACCGTTGCGCCAGGCGTCGAATGTGAAAGACCTCGCCTGGGGATGCGCCGGATTGCTCGAGGTACTCTGCGAGCACATTCAGGAGGAATCGGTTGAAGGGGGCGTGCCCTCTCTGGTCCTCAGGCAGGGCCTCCCATGCATCCAGGGGGCGGTGCCAAAACCCGGTATCGGGGCCCTCCTGGATGGCGAGTGCCAGCGAGGCGGCGGTTTGTCCGTAGTGGTCCCCGGGCGTAGGGGCCTCGTCCACTGGGTCGTAGAGGCCCACCCCGGGCTGGGTGTTGGCAAGCAGCGCGCCGGTCAGGTTACCGATGCATTGGTCCAGTGCGGCCGTCGTCTGGGTAAAGGGGGCGTTGAGCGGGAAGGCCTCCATCAGGGCGTCATCCACAATCGAATCAGTTTCGGGATGACGATGGCCCCATCAGGGTGCCGGACATGACCGTGTCCTTGTCGGTTCCGAGCGACTCCGATTGGGAAGTCGGTTCCGGTTGGGCGGGCTTATCGGTGACCGGAACGGTGGTGGGATGTGGGGCCGTTTCAAGTTCCCGACGCATAATCACAGCCAAGGCGACAAAAGCGTAAAGCAGATTGAAATACGTTACATCAAGGAATGCGCCGGCGATCAGGTATCCCAGGAGGCCAATCTGCAGGGCCCAGGCATACTCGGCGAGCCATGTCTGACCCGTACGGTGTCGGGCAGTGCGCCGGATCCGGTTGAATGTCATAAAGGTAAAGGCCATGAGCATCAGGAACAGCCCGAGGCCCACAAACCCGTGCTCCTGCATGAGTCCGAAGTACACGCTGTGCGGCGACAGCGCATGGCGCCATGCGCCCTCAAAATTCGCGTAGGAAATGTACCAGTCGTAGCCGAGGTGGTGACTGCGGAACCCCATGCCTGTCAGGGGGCGCTCCATGGCCATGTTCCAGGCCGCACCCCATGACTGAATGCGCATCATCGCGGAGTTGTCTTCCTCGTACGTCTGGATCGTCTGCCATCGCTCGACCAGCGGTTCTGGTGCGGTGACACCGACCACGGTCACGAGGACAAACCCCGCCAGGAGCATCAGGCCCTTTTTCTGCATTTTCCAGAACAGGAACGGGATAATGGCCAGCAAGCCTACGAAGGCCCCTCGCGAATGCGTCGCGAGGATTGCGATCGCTGTTAGCCAGAAGACGGCGTAGACGAACCATCCGATGGGGCGAGAGAAGCGGTTGAGAAGTTCGATTCCCAGGTCGGCTGCCCATCGTCGATCAAACATGCGGGCAGTGGCCAGGATCAGCGGCAGGATCATGAGCATCGCCAGGCCGATATAGGTGTTACCGGAGAGGTAAGACCCGGAAGGCCCGAGTACGTGGTGGGCTCCGCCAGTCTGGATAGCGAAAAGCCCGCCCTTGAAACCGTAAAAGGCGATGGATGCGGTGATGACCAGCAGGAGCCACACGACTCGGCGCTCGCCGTAGATCAACATGGGGGTAATGAAGGTGATCAGCAGGATCTTCATGAAGTGGATCCAGAAGTCCCACGCCCCGCTGGAATTGACCGCAAAGTAGCTGGTCATTGCAAGGTAGCCTGCCAGCACAAAAAGCATGACCGTCTCGCGGGTGAGCGGGATCGGCTTCCGGTCTTTTGTGAGGAACAGCGCGATGAGGGTTGCCCCGCCCACGTACTGCGCCAGCGGTGCGCCGCGCATGAAGGTCCATGTATTCCACTGGGGCGCAAAGAGCCCGACCCAGAACCAGGCCAGGATGCCGATCCACGCGTAGCGCACGATCAGGGGCACGAGCACGACGACGATCAGGGCGAGCAGGTAGTCACGCATGCAGTTCGAACCTCGCGCCGCTGTGGCTGGTTCAGGCGATAGGGGCTGGCTCATGGCCCGTTTCGTCGCATGTTACACGCGGCCGCTCCCGTGTAACCCCGGGCCGACGAACGGGCTACTAACGGTGCGCCCGGGCCGCGGCCGGAAGCGGCTGGTGCCTGGGGTATGATCGAGCCGTCAGTTTCCGATAGCCCTGGGCGCCGAGATGTCCTTTCTTGTGCACGATTCCGTATGGATGCAAGCCGACACCGCAGCGGCCGCCCCGGCCCTGCGCTTTCGGGACCAGGGCGAGGACTACGCGACGCTGGCGACCGGTATCGAGCGGGCATCTACGCGCCTTCTGGGGTGTGGTCTGGGGCGCCAGGAACGGGTGGCGGTCTACCTCGACAAGCGTCCGGAGACGGTGCATGGCCTGTTCGGCGCCAGCCGGGCCGGTGGCGTCTTCGTGCCGGTGAACCCGTTGCTCAAGGCGGAGCAGGTGGCGCACATCCTGCGCGACTGCAATGTGCGCATCCTCGTTACCTCAGCGGACCGCCTTTCGGCGCTGAGTCCGGTCCTCGCCGGCTGCCCTGATCTGCACACGGTGCTGCTGGTGGGGCGGGAGCCGAGCCAAGACTCGGGCGATGCCGAGGTCGGGCATGTCCGAGTGGATGCCTGGGATGCCGCGCCGGAGCGTGACGGCTTGCGCCCGCACCGGGTGATCGATACGGACATGGCGGCGATCCTCTACACCTCCGGGAGTACCGGACGTCCCAAGGGGGTTGTGCTCTCGCATCGCAACATGGTCGCGGGGGCGCAAAGCGTTGCGACCTATCTGGAGAACCGGCCCGAGGATCGTCTCCTCGCCGTGCTGCCGTTCAGCTTCGACTACGGCCTGAGCCAGTTGACCACGGCGTTTCGCACCGGGGCCCAGGCCGTGTTGCTGAACTACCTGCTCCCGCGCGACGTGATTCGGGCGGTGGAGCGTTACGGCATCACGGGGCTGGCGGCCGTGCCTCCGCTCTGGATTCAGCTTGCGCGTCTGGAATGGCCCGAGGCGGCGCGGGAGAAGTTGCGCTATCTCACCAACTCCGGTGGCGCGATGCCGAAGGAGACGCTGTCGGCCCTGCGAGCCGCACTGCCCGGCACCGACTGCTATTTGATGTATGGCCTGACCGAGGCGTTTCGCTCTACTTACCTTCCACCCAAGGAACTGGATCGGCGTCCGGGGTCCATGGGCCGGGCGATTCCCAATGCGGAGATCCAGGTGGTGCGGCCGGATGGCAGCCCCTGTGCGCCGGGCGAGCCGGGTGAACTCGTGCATCGTGGCGCGCTGGTCGCCATGGGGTACTGGAACGACCCCGAGCGCACGGCGGAGCGGTTTCGGCCCGCACCCGGGCAGCCGCCTGGCGTGCCGTTGCCCGAGATAGCGGTGTGGTCCGGCGACACCGTGCGCATGGATGAGGATGGCTTTCTCTATTTCGTGGGGCGGCGCGACGAGATGATCAAGACCTCCGGCTATCGCGTGAGCCCCAACGAGGTGGAAGAGGCGGCCTATGCCTCCGGGCTGGTGGCCGAGGTCGCCGCGCTCGGGGTGGAGCATCCGACGCTGGGGCAGGCCATCGTACTGGTGGCCCTGCCGCAGCAGCCGGATCTGAGCCCGGAGACCCTGATCGATGCGCTGCGCCCCGGCCTGCCGGGGTTCATGTTGCCGGCGCATGTGGGGCTGCGCACCGAGCCGCTGCCGCGCAACGCCAACGGCAAGATCGATCGCAAGGCGCTGGCCGCCGAGTTCGGAGACCTGTTCCGGGAGGGGGTGCCGGCATGAGTGATACCCGCCCCGAGCACTGTGCGCTGCATCCGTTCCGGGTGGTGGACGACTGCCTGGAACTTGGCGGGCAGTCGCTGATGGAGCTGGCGGCCCGAGTCGGCCAGACACCCTTCTATGCCTACAGCCGGGAGGCTATGACCGAACGGGTTGCGCAGTTGCGCGCGGGACTGCCGCAGGGGCTGTCGCTGCACTATGCGATCAAGGCGAACCCGATGCCGGCGGTTGTGCAGCACATGGCTGGCTTGGTGGATGGGCTCGATGTGGCCTCCAGCCGAGAGATGCAGGTGGCACTGGATACCGGCACGGCGCCGGGGGATATCAGCTTTGCGGGTCCCGGCAAGGCGATACCAGAGCTGGAGGCGGCGGTGGCGGCCGGGATCACCATCAACCTGGAATCGCCGACCGAACTGGAGCGGCTCGGGGCCATTGCAGAAAGCACGGGTCGGCAGGCGCATGTGGCGGTCCGGGTGAACCCGGACTTCGAGCTCAAGAGCTCCGGTATGCGCATGAGCGGCGGGCCCAAGGCCTTCGGCGTGGATGCCGAGCGTGTGCCCGAGCTGCTGGCCCGCATCGGCGAGCTGGGCCTGCACTTCCGCGGGTTTCACATCTTTTCCGGCTCGCAGAACCTGCGCCCGGAAACCCTGGTTGAGGCGCAGGGGCATACCTTCGATCTCGCCCTGCGCCTGGCCGAGTCGGCACCGGGGCCGGTCGAGATGCTGAATATCGGCGGCGGTTTCGGCATCCCGTATTTTCCCGGCGACCAGCCTCTGGACCTGGGCCCCATCGCCGATCATCTGGAAAACCGCCTGCCTGCGGTGCGCGAGGCGCTGCCGGATGCGGAGATCATGCTGGAGCTGGGTCGCTATCTCGTCGGCGAGGCGGGCATCTACGTGGCCGAGGTGCTGGACCGCAAGGAGTCCCGTGGTCAGGTCTTCCTGATCACGAACGGCGGGCTGCACCACCACCTGGCCGCCTCCGGCAACTTCGGCCAGGTGATCCGCAAGAACTATCCGGTGGTGGTGGGCAACCGGGTGCACGGTACCGAGCGAGAAATGGTGAACGTGGTCGGCCCGCTGTGTACCCCGCTGGACGTACTGGCCCAGCAGATGGAGCTGGCGCGCGCCGATGTGGGCGATCTGATCGTGGTCTTCCAGTCGGGTGCCTACGGCTACACCGCCAGCCCGACGCGCTTTCTGAGTCATCCGGAACCGGTGGAGATCCTGGTGTGAACAAGCAACCGATCGCTGCCCTCGACCCGAGCAGGCAGGCCGAGGCTGGTGAACGCCCATGAGCCAGCGGTGTTCTCCAATCGTTGTCGTGGGCAGCGGGCGTTCCGGCACGACATTCCTGGCCAAACTTCTCGACAGTCACCCCCGTGTTCTGTATCGACACGAACCGGACTGGGCACTTGTCGACAGGTCAATCCCGTTTCTTCCCGGGCCGGACGATCGGGAACGCTGTCTGCGTCAGGCGGGCGAATATTTAAGGCGGTTGGAGAATGTTCGGGCGCTTAAGGTCAGCGGCAAGGAGCCCTTCTTCCGCAAGTCTTACCGGTCCAGCCCGAGAGAGGCCGCTTACCGGCTCAATGTTGCGGCCGCTCGCCTGCTGGACCGGGTGGGGATCGCACAGAAACGAGACACCGTCCGGGACATGGTTGGCCGGGGTGCCCCCGATAACGTGGTGACTGTCATCAAAAGCGTGAATTCGGTGGCGCGGGCACCGTTGTTTGCGGATGCGCTGCCCCGTGTGCGGCTTGTGCATATCGTTCGCCATCCGGCTGGGGTCATTGCATCCAGACTGCGCGGAGCCGACAGGGGCCTTATGGACTCTCGGGTCTACATCAACAGCCTGTTCGACGCGGGCTATGCGGACCAGTGGGCGTGGCAACGAGAGGAGGTCAAGAGCTGGCCTATCGAGAAGCAGTTGGCCTTTGAGTGGATGGTGGTTAACGAATTCGTTTACCGATCACTCGAAACCCACGAGGCCTACATGTGTGTGACTCATGAGGCGTTGTCCCGGTCCACCGAGGCGGAAACCAGAAAGATCTTTGCCCACGCAGGGCTTGACTGGAATGAACAAACGGCTGGGTTTGTTCAGTCGCTGACCTCTCGTTGCGGCCAGTCCGGTTACTTCGACGTGCAGCGGGCGCCGGAGACTCAGATCGCCAAATGGCGCGAGGAACTGACGGAGCAGCAAGTGTCCTGGATCGAAGAGGTCGTCACGCCCTCATTGGTGGGCAAGTGGTTTCTTTGAGCCATTTGCGGAACGCTGGCCAGACTGATCGGTGTCGCCTCAAGCGCGTACTTCTCTCGGCCCCGTGAGGTTGCGGGCCAGGCGCAGGCCGAAGCGCAGGGGGGTGCGATCCCAGGGGGTGAAGCGCGGGAGCTGGACGAGATCGGAATCGAGACGCGCGGCGCCCGGCGCGGTGGACACGGCGGCCTCGAAGCCGCAATCGCGCGCGATCTGCACATGTTCGGCGGCGTAGTCCTTGTTCGGGCGTCCGTTGGGGTAGGCAAACAGGCGTGGTGCCCGCCCAAGCAGCGCCTCGAGGTCGTTCCGGCCCTTCTCGATCTCGGCGCGGGCGGTGGCCGCGTCCACCTCGGTCAGGATGGGGTGGGTGGCGGTGTGGCCGCCGATTTCCATGCCCGCGTTCGCGAGTTCGCGCACCTGCTGGCCGCTCATCATCAGGTTGTCCGGCAGTTGCAGGCCAAAACGCGCGGCCAGGGCCTCGGTACCGGCCCGGCGCTGTTCGGCGGGCTGGTACTTGAAGCGGCCGATCAGCGCGTGGATCAGTTTCAGGCGGTCCTGGTGGGTCTCCAGCGCCCACTCCCCGAGGCCTTCCGGGCTCATGTCGGCATTTTTCGGCAGGCGGCGCACCGTCTCGATCAGGGTGTCGTTGAACATCCGGCCGCCATCGAGATAGCCGGTGGCAATGAAGAATGTGGCTGGCATGCCTTCCTCTTGCAGTATCGGCAGCGCGACCTCGGCGTTGTCGGCATAGCCGTCGTCAAAGGTCACGCATACGGCCCGTGGCGGCAGGGTGTGGTTTTGCAGGCGTTCGACGGCCTCGGCCAGCGGTAATGGGTTCATGTGGCGGGCCAGCAGGCGCATCTGCCAGCGGAAGTCATCGGCGTGCGGATCACCATCCAGCAGCGGGTCGGGTTCCGGCAGTACACGGTGATAGATCAGGATAGACAGGCGCCCCCTGGAACCACCAGGCGACATCAGGGACAGCAGCGAGCGCAGCAGCATCGGATCAGCCCGCAGTGCGAGCGCGCGGCTCGTGATCCAGACTCCGGGCGATGATGGAGGCGATCTGCTCGCCGGCCTGGCTGACCCGCGCCAGCTTGTACGGCGCTGATCCAATCTTCATGACGCTCGGCCGGGCGCCGACCGCTCGCATGGTTTTGCATGGTGGATGAGATTTCATGGTTGTCGCGGTGTTCTATGAGTGGATCGTCAGGTCCTGTTCACGGCGGTGCCGACGGACGCTTCTCGTATCCTTGGCGGGATTTTGAGACCGGTCCAGCTTCCCCTTCAGATTTACTCTAACGTGCCTGTAGAAACATGCCGGCCCTCCGTGAATGACTCGTTATATCGCGGGGTCAGAAGGGAGCGTGACAAGGGCGGGTGAGCGGTCCACCTTTAGGTAGGTCTAGGATCAAGGTGTTACGTTCCTGCGTCCGATTGTTCGTTGGGTTGGTCGGCCGGGGCAGCGCGCATGTGTTGCCTTGCTCGCGGTTCTTTTTCGGACAGTCCGCCGGTGCCATTCAAGGGGGTGGGCCATGGATTACTGGAAGTTGTTGAGCCCCCGTCGGCTACGAACGGGTTTGCGCGGCCGGTTCTTCGATGCCCGGGATACCTGGCGTCACCTGAAGGACGAACAGGTCCATTTCAAGGCTCGGCTTCCGAGTGCATTCCGCCGCTACCGTTACCTGGTCTCCCGGGGATTCTCGGCGCGCGAAATCAAACTCTGGGGGTTGATGAATCCTGGGCTCGGCCAGAGGGCCCTCGAGCAATACGTCAGCAAGCGCGAGATGCTGAAGGTTCAGGCGAGGCACAGTCCTGTTGGACACGCCGCCCTGCTGGAGGACAAGGCGGTCTTCTATCGCTACTGCCATGAACTGGGATTGCCTATTCCCGAGACCGTCGCGTTTCTCTCGCGGGACCTTGTGCGAATCCCGGATTCCCTGGAGCCCTTGTCCAGCGAGGACATGCCGAACGCCCTCAATAGAGAAGAGGGACGTGAGTTGATCCTCAAGCCTGCCAACGGTGTGTATGGGGCCGGGATTCGCCGCTTTCGGGTCGTGGAGGGATGGTTGCAGGAAGGTAAACGCATCCTCGACCTTGGGGATCTGCTTGCTGAGCTCAAAGGGCAGACGTGTTATGTCCTGCAACGCAGGCTTGAAAATCATCCGTCCATTGCGGGCTGGACGGGCCTTGAAACGGTCCAGACCGTGCGGATCGCGACCGCCATGCCCGCGAGTCCCGGCTCCAGCCCGAAATTGATCTCGGCAAGTTGGCGCTCTGTAGTCACGAATGTTGATAACGACAACTTCAACTACGGGGATACCGGAAACCTGCGCGCGCGACTGGACCTTCTTTCTGGCCGGATTCTCCGGGTAGTCCGCGCATCACCCTCGGGCATTGGCCTGGAGGAGGTAGAAAGCCACCCCAATACCGGATCCCAATTGGTTGGAAGAACATTGCCGCACTGGGAGGAAACACGGCGACTTGCCCTGGCGGCCGCGCAAGCGTTCTATCCGATTCGTCTGGTTGGATGGGATGTCGCGATCACCCCTCAGGGGCCTGTGTTAATCGAGGGTAATTACTGGTTCGACCCTGACAACGCCTGGGGCGAACTAAGGAGTCAGCTGGACAACGCCTTGAAGCATTGACGGGCCGGGAGGTAGGTCGTGGCTTTGCAGCGACAGTGGTACTGGACATCCAGCTGCTGGCCGGTCCGCTTCATCGTGTCGGTGCTGGCCGGCAGTGCAGCAGTGGCTTACACACCCGCGGTGTCGGCGGATGTCGCGACCGTTGCGCAGTCCGCGCTCTCGGCCTCGCAAGTCGTGCGCGCGGGGCCGGAGGATTACCGGGTGGCGGTGGATGCGCTTGAGCCCGGTGACTGGTTGCGGCTGGAGCCAGGGGACTATCCGCGTTCGCTGCGGTTACACGGAGTGCGCGGGACGCCGGAGCGGCCCATCGTGATCAGCGGGCCAGCGGAAGGTGAGCCGGCCGTGCTGCGCGGGCGCCGCGGGGAGAACACGATCAGCCTGGTGGATGCGGAACATCTGGTGATCCGGCATCTGACGCTGGATGGCGGCGGGGAACCGGTTGCGGGGGTGGTGGCGGAGGCGCGCGGTGACGGCGTGCATCACGTGACGCTGGAGCACCTGACCATCCGCCATTATGACCGTTCGCAGGGCAACACGGGGATCACGACGCGCGTGCCGGCCTGGGGCTGGGTGATCCGGCACAACGAGATCCATGATGTGGGTACCGGGATGTATCTCGGACAGCCGGATGGCACCAGCCCGTTTGTCGGTGGCGTGATCGAGCACAACCATGTGCACCGCACTCTGGGGTACAACATCCAGATCAAGCACCAGACGGAAAGGGAGATGATTCCGGATCAGGACCCGGGCCCGCGCGAGACGCGGATTCGCTTCAATTTTCTGAACAAGGCAGAACGCGGGAGCGACGGGGCCCGGGCCCGCCCCAATCTGCTGGTGGGGCATTTCCCGCCCACCGGCCCGGGGTCTGAAGACCGCTATCGCATCGAAGGGAATCTGTTCTACCAGAACCCGCACGAGCGACTGTTCCAGGGCGAGGGCAACCTTCTGATCCACGACAACCTGTTCGTGAATGATGTCGGCGATGCGTTGCTGGTCCGCCCGCACAACCATGTGCCGCGGGAGATCCACGTTGTGAACAACACGGTCCTGGCGACCGGGTTCGGGATTCGGGTGGACGAGCCCGACCGGGCACACGAGCAGGTGGTGGCGGGCAACGCCGTGTTCGCCGGGCACCCGTTGCAGCTCTCAGGCGGTATCGCGGGAGCCGAAAATTTTACGGCCTCACGCGAAGCCGCGGCCCGTTACCTCGTGGCCCCGGATGCTGGGCTGGATGCCCTGGATCTCTACCCGCGCGCGGGCGGTTTGCGGGAACGTGGAGACAGCGTGAGTTCGCCCGCAATCGCGGGCGCGGATCGCGATTACAATGGCCGCCTGCGCGAACGATCGGTCTGGGGCGCCTATGCCGGTCCGCCGGGACCCAACCCCGGTCGTGTGGAGGGGATCGGGCCGCGCGTGCCGGGTTGCGCGCCCTGCCAATAGGGAAACATGGATCCCACGTTTCCCTGAGCCGGACGCGGTCCAGGGACAGAACGGCCCCCGCCGGGGTGCCGCATGACGAAGAGCAACGAGAACGGACATCTTATGCATACGCTTCCCGCGCTGGATGAAGTCACCATTGGGGTCATCGGACTTGGATACGTTGGCCTTCCGCTGGCCGTCGAATTCGGACATCACTGGTCCACCATCGGGTTCGACATCGACCCGGAACGGGTGCAACAGCTGCGGGCCGGGGTGGATCGCACGCGCGAGGTGGAGGCGGACAAGCTGGCGGCCACGCCGCATCTGGAATACACCTCGGACCTGGAGGCGATGCGGGCCTGCAACGTGTTCGTGGTGACGGTGCCGACCCCCATCGACCGGCACAAGCGCCCCGACCTCGGACCGCTGCTCGGGGCCAGCCGCAGTGTGGGGCGGGTGCTCAAGCCGGGCGATACGGTGATCTACGAGTCCACCGTGTATCCGGGCGCCACGGAGGAGGACTGCGTGCCGATCCTCGAAGCGGAGTCCGGCCTGGTGCACAACCAGGATTTCTTTACCGGCTACAGCCCCGAGCGCATCAACCCGGGCGACAAGGAGCACGGGGTGACCTCCATCATGAAGGTCACGTCCGGCTCCACGCCGGAGGTGGCCGACTTCGTCGACGCGCTGTACGCACGGGTGATCACCGCCGGTACGCACAAGGCCGAGAGCATCCGCGTGGCCGAGGCCGCCAAGGTGATCGAGAACACCCAGCGCGACGTGAACATCGCGCTGATCAACGAGCTGGCGCTGCTGTTCGAGCGCCTGGGGCTGGATACGGAGGCGGTGCTGAAGGCGGCCGGGACCAAGTGGAACTTCCTGCCGTTCCGCCCCGGGCTGGTGGGCGGCCACTGCATCGGCGTGGACCCGTACTACCTGACGCACAAGGCGCAGGCGGTGGGGCACCACCCGGAGATGATCCTCGCCGGGCGCCGTGTGAACGACTCGATGGGCGCCCACATCGCGGACAACACGGTGCGGGCCCTGGTGCGCAAGGGCATCAATCCGGTGGGCGCACGCATCCTGGTGATGGGGCTGACCTTCAAGGAAAACTGCCCCGACCTGCGCAACACCCGCGTGATCGATATCCACGCGACCCTGGCCGGCTACAACGCCGAGGTAACCGTCTTCGACCCCTGGGTGGACCCGGCCGAGGCCGAGCACGAATACGGCATCACCCCGGTGACCGAGACCCCGGCCCCGGGGCAGTTCGATGCGATCATTGTCGCGGTGCCGCACCGCGAGTTCCTGCAGATGGGGATCGATGCGATCCGCGAACTGGCCCGCCCGGACTCGGTGATCTTCGACGTGAAATCGGTCTTCCCGCGCGCGGCGACCGATCTGCGCCTTTAGCAGCTGGGCGGTTTCGCTTCGCGTCTCCCGGGATACCGGCGCGCAGCGCGGCTGGTGAACGGCACGCCCGCATAACGCCTGCGCTGTTCCCGGACGAGGGCAGGTTTAAAGTGGCGGGACGCCCTTCGTCCCGGGAGACGCCTAAGCATGCATCCCTCCGCGTTGTTGCCCCATGGTTTCCACCGTACAGCCTGACGGCGGCGGTGCTGCGCCCGCTGTGCGTCCATGGGCGGCGCGTGGCGGAATACATCCCTGGATCGGCGTTTCCCCCACCCTTCGATGAGCCCGCCGGCCGCCGCTGTGGAACCTCTGTCGCTGCGCACCTGTGCGCTCTGGGCCTGGCTGTCGCTGGGAGCGGCGATCTATTTGACGCTGCTGCCGTTCGAATTCGGCTCGGTTAGTCTGGAGCGTGCCTGGGAGATCTACCGCGGCATGAGCCTGACCGGCCCCGGGACCAGCGGCCGCCAGCAGTTTATGGCCAATGCCCTGATGTTCCTGCCGCTGGGGTTCTTCTGGACCGCGTGGCTGACCCATGGCCGCCGGAATCGACTGACGGCGTTTGCGGTGTTCACCTTCGTGGCAGCCCTGGGGCTGGCGGTTACGGCGAGCGTGGAGTTCCTGCAGGTCTGGCTGCCCTATCGGCACCCCGCGGGCGCCGATATTGCCGGTAACTTTTCCGGGGCCGTGGCCGGTTCGCTCGTCTGGCTGGCCCTGCGCGATCCGCTGGTGCGCTGGCGGCAGGTGCTGGAAGGCGCGGGTGCGCAGACCCTGACCGCCGGTCTGGTGGTCTATGCCGCGCTCTACGTGCTGATTGGCTTCGTCCCCTTTGACTTTGTACTGGCCGCGGACGAGTTGCGGGCCCGGTTGGCATCGGATGCCTGGGGCTGGTGGGTGGCGGCCGGCGCCTGCACGGGTGGTCTCCGCTGTATCAGCTGGCTGACGCTGGAGTTGGTGGTCAGTGTACCGGTGGGCTTGCTCCTGGCGCTTTGGCTGCAGCGGCGCGGAGCTTCGCTGCTAGGGGCCGGGATTCCCCTGGCCCTGCTGCTGGCGGGCCTGCTGGAGCTGTTGAATCTGGCGACTCTGTCGGGGATTGCCGAAGGACGTTCCGTGCTGCTGCGGGCACTGGGGATGGGGATCGGCCTCGTCCTGTTCCGGCGCCTGCCCGTGCATCCCCATGGCGTGATCCGGACGCTGCAGCAGTTCGCCACCCCGTTGCTTGTGACCGGCGCTGTCGCCTATGCCTTGCTGCTGGTCGCACTCAACCACGGCTTCGGTGCGTTTCACGCCGACGGGGAGGCGGTCCGTGCCCAGTGGGCCGACCTGAACCTGTGGCCGTTCTACTACCACTACCACGTGGACGAGATCCACGCCCTGCGCAGTACCGCGCTGCACCTGGCCATGTACGCGCCTCTGGGGATGCTGGTCTGGCTCTGGCAGTTGCGTCATCCACTGCAACCGGCCGCGTTGAACCTGCTGGCCGTCGTCGCGGGGGTTGCGCTGGCACTGGCGGTCGAGGCCGCCAAGCTGTTTGTGGACGGTGCCCGCCCGGACCCGGCCAGCCTGGTCCTGGCCGGGCTGGCGGCCGGGTTCATGGCGGCCTCACTGCAGTGGCTGGAACGCGCGAGCGTGGCGGGTGTCGCGCAACCGGCCGTCGCGTCGCGACACGAGCCCCGCAGTGTTGTCCCGGGTCCGGGTGATCCAGGCCCCGTCGAGGGCTCTCTGCAGCGGTTGCGCCAGGCCCTTGGCGGTCTCCTGGCCCTGGTGGCCGTATTGGCGGCGGTGACCTGGCCGGTGGCGCCGGTCGCGCTGGCCGCGGGGTTGCTGGCCTACGCCGTCTTGCTGGCCTGGCGCCCGCAGGCCTGGCTGGTCGTGATCCCGGTTCTGCTGGCCACGCTGGACCTGACTCTCTACCACGGGCGCCTGTTCGTCTCCGAGCTGGATCTGTTCCTGCTGATGACCCTGGCCGTGGCCCTGTGGCGGGGGCCACATGCGCTGCATGCGGGCGTATCGCTCCTGCCGCGCGGGATCCGCTGGCCACTGGGGCTGCTGGTCGTCTCCACCCTGATCGGGCTGGCGCTGGCCCTGTGGCCGCCCGGAGGCTGGAATCCCGGCGCAGCGGTGCACTTTGCCCACGAATGGAATGCGCTGCGGGTGGCCAAGGGACTGCTGTGGGCGGTGGTGCTGCTGGCGGTGTTGCGCGTGGCGCCCATTCCGGTCCGGGAGCAGGTGACACGCTGGTTTCTCCCGGGCGTGGCCCTGGCCCTGCTGGCACAGCTGGCCTTCGTGGTGCGGGAACGGATCACCTACCCCGGGCTGCTGGATTTCGACAGCGGCTACCGGCTCTCCGGCCTGTTCTCGGAGATGCAGGCCGGTGGCCCCAGTATCGAGAGCTTCCTGGTATTGGCCTTTCCGCTGGCCCTGGTCTGGTGCTGGCGGCAGCGTCCCGGCCTGATGCTCGCGGGCACCGCCGTGCTGGCGCTGGGGACGGCCTACGCGGTCGCAATGACCTATTCTCGCGGCGGCTACCTCGGTCTGGCGGTGGCCGTGGCCATCCTGCTGCTCGGAGTGGTACTGGCCACAGTGGCCGGGCGCGCGCGCCCGGGCCGCGGCGCGGTAGTGGGCGTGCTGCTGCCGCTGGTGGCGATAGCCGTGGTGGCGGGCACCACGCTGGGCGGTTTCGCCGAACAGCGTCTGGGCCAGATCGAGCGCGATTTCGGCACCCGTGCAGACCACTGGCGCGAGGCCCTGGAACTGCCCGGTGGCGGTTCTCTGGCCGCGCTGCTAGGGCGCGGGGTAGGCAGTTTCCCCGAGCACTACCGTACGGGCAACCGCGACGGACGCCTGCCCGCGAACCTCGCCTTCAGCCGCGAAGAGGGTGAGCCGCGCCTGCACATCGGGGGTGGCGACTCGCTGTTCGTGAACCAACGCGTGCGTCTGCCCCGCGACGGTCAGTACACCGCGAGCGTGCGGGTGGCCGGTGCCGAGGCCGCTGGCTTCCGGGTGTTTGTCTGCGAAAAGCCGATCCGGCATTCGTTTGCCTGTCGCAGTGAGGGGATGCGTCTGCAGGAGGGAGGGCGCGAGTCCTTCCAGTGGCGTTTCGATCTGGAGCCGATGGAGTCGCGCCGGTGGCCGTTCCAGCGCGGACTGGTGCTGTCCCTGGCGGTCGATGCCCGGCAGCAGTCTGTCGTCGAATTTTACAGTGTGCAGATCCGCGATTCGGAGGGCCGTGAATATGTGGCCAATGCCGATTTCCGACAGCTGGGGCGGTACTGGTATTTCACGACGGATCACCTTCGCCCGTGGCGGGTCGAGAATCAGTGGCTGGAGATCTACTTCGACCAGGGCGGGCTCGGCCTGCTGGCCTTCGTCTGGCTCACCCTGGCCGCCCTCGTCCTGCTGCTGCGGCGTGGCCTGACGGGCGATCGGGTGGCGCTGGGGGCCGCCGCCGCACTTACGGGGGCCTTGGCTATCGGACTGTTCAGCACGCTGTTCTTCTCGCCACGAATCGCGCTGCTGTTTTACCTGACGCTGTTGCTGGGCGTGGCGTCGGCGCCGCTGCGAGCCGGTTTGGATGCTAACGCTGTTTCGGCGCGGGCCGGGCCTGGAGCCAGCTGAGCTGGCCGGTAACCCCCGGTGCTGGCTTTTCGCCAGACCGGGGGTTTTTCGTGTCGGCTCACGGTCGCGCAGACGGCATGGCCCGGGGCGGGTACCTGTCGGGAAATCCCGCTGCTACTCTCGTTTGACCGACCTTCCTTGGATCCCGGGAGATGAACAAGGCCTTCGAGGCGTTTGACGAGCACCTGCTCGAGCTGGCCCGGTTTGTTGAAGAAGCCGAGTCCATGGAGAAGGGGCTGCACCAGTTGACGGTCCTGGTGGGCCACGCCATGGACTGCCGGCATTGCTCGATCATGCTGGTCAAACAGGATCCGGAGACCGGCGAACCACGCCTCCGGGTCGAGGCGCACCAGGGGGCGCTCGTGCCGCAGGCCTACGGGGAGTCCCAGCGTTTCGGGACCGGCATCGCGGGACAGGTCGCCGCATCCGGCAAAGGGCTCCTGATCAACGATCTCCACCATTCCGAATTTGCCGGCGACGCCCGCCGTTGCCACGAGGTGGAGGCGGTCGACGTGATCGCGGTGCCGGTGCTGCTCGATGGCGAAGTGATCGGCGTGATCAATATTGATTCCCCGCGTGATCAGCGGCGGCTGACGCAGGAGGATCTGCGCATGGCGTCGATCCTGGCGCTGGTGGTGGCCAAGTCCGTACTGGTCCATCGGCTGAAGGGGCTGCTGCGCACCAGTTTCACGCAAATGGCGCTGGCCCGTCAGCCGGGAGCGGCGACGGGGCCCATTACCCACGCACCGGAGCGCGTTGCCCGGTTGCTCGCGCGCACGCTGTACGACGAGATGAGCCGCGCCGGGTTTTCCCGCGATCATGTGCTGACGGCCGCGACCGAACTGATCGGCCAGGTGAGCGAGGGGCGGCAATGACGGCGAGGGTGCCATGAAGGACGCCGGATTCGAGCGCCGCTGGCGCCAGCGTTTCCTCGAACGCGGGGCGAGCCTGGAGGATGACGCCGGGATCGCCGGCTGGACGCCGACTGGCCTGAACAGCCGCGTGCGGCAGTTCGAGCGTCTCTGGCGGGACGCGGCCCATGCGCCCGGACGCTGGCTCGATATCGGCTGTGGCGCGGGTACCTACACGCGAATGCTGCATGCGCAGGGTCATGCGGTGTGGGGGCTGGACTACTCCAACCCGTCCCTGGCGAAGGCGAGGGATCGCAGCGATCCGGCGATCCCGTGGCTGGCGGCGGATATCCAGCATCTTCCGCTGCCGGAGGCCGCGTTCGACGGGGTACTCTGTTTTGGCGTAATGCAGGCGTTGTCGGAGCCTGCGCCGGCACTGGCCGAGATCCGGCGGGTCCTGCGTCCCGGTGGCGAGGCCTGGGTCGATGCGCTGAACCTGCGGTGTCTGCCCACGGCGCTTCGGGAGTGGCGGCGCCATCGCCGGGGCCGGCCGCCGCATTTGCGCTACGACGATCCCGCCGCCCTGCGTGCCACCGCCGAGGCCGAGGGTCTGGTGGCGCTGGAACTGGACTGGTTGCCGCTGGCACCCGGGCGTCTCGCGCGCCTGCAGCCACTGCTGGAGAACCGGGCCACCCGTGGCGTGCTGCAGACGGTGCCGGTCGCCGGGGCATGGCTGAGCCATTCGTTCATTCTGCGCTTGCGCAGGGCGTGATGCGCCAGTCGTCCGGCCCCTGTCGGGAAATTTTGCACTTGGCGGCGACGAGCTCCCTTGCGAACTCGAGGTCTGGTGAGGCGGCCCTCGATATCAGTGAGTTACCCGTTATTCGATGGAGTGGCATTGCGCTTGCTAACTCTTGGTAGAAAGCGTCTGATTGCAGTGTGCCCCGAAATTCCCCCGGTGCGGGTGGAGGCGGGTGCCCTGGCGCGAACGGCGTGACGCCGGGGACGGACCTGGAGCAGGCAAGAATGAGCGACGAACACGATCAGAACCACAGCCATGGCCCGGAGGGCGAGGATCCGTCCGGCAGCCCCGTGGATCGGGACGAGGCTTCAGCCGGCCCGCGCAGCCGGACCCGCCGCCGTCTGACCACCGCCGGCCTGGGTGGCGCGATGCTGGTGTCCCTCCCCGCCAAGTCGGTCTGGGGTGCACAGGGGCAGTGTTCGCTGTCGGGCAATATCTTCTCCGCCAACGTCTCCAATATCGACCACGAGTGCACCGAGGGCGATGGCTGCACGCCGGGCTTCTGGAAGAACAACTGGTTCGCCTGGGACTGCACCGGCTACTCCCCGGGGACCTGCCACGAGACCAATCCCCCGGGTAGTCAGTGCCGCCGCTTCGATGCGACGGTGCATCCCGGTGGCGCGACCTCCTTCGAGTCGGTGTTCGGCTACAAGCCGGAGTGCCTGAGTGGCTCGCCGTCGCTGATGGAGGTGCTCCAGTCCAGTGGCGTGTGCAGTGGCTCGCTGGACTGGCATGCGGTGGGCGCGGTCCTGAACGCGGCCTGCACCTCGATCGACTTTGGCGCCTCGGTGGACGAAGTGATCAAGGCCTATTCCATGGCCCGTGATGACGCGGACAAGTACACGGCCGTGAAGAACGTCTTCGTCTACATGAATGAGCGCTTCTGCCCGATCAACAGCCAGGGCGACTGCGAGGATGGCTACTCGCGCAACGAGCAGGGTGTGTGCGTGGAAGTGCGCACCAGCCAATCCAACCTGCAGGGCAATCGCAATCGCTGACCCCCGGCGCCGTGCCCGGTACATCAGCCCACACGGTCCGCGAGGTCCGCGTGTCCGTTTCTGAAGAGACTCCCCTGGCGCTGATCCCGCTGCCCGCCGCTCACGTGCGGGCGTGGGGCGAGGCGGTGGTCGTCTACGACCAGCGCTGTGGTGCCACCCACGTGCTGCAGCCGCCCCTGGCCGATCTTTTTCAGGCCCTGCAGGGCGGTCCGATGACGCCGGAGGCGTTGTTCGAGTACCTTGAACAGCGCTACGACGCCGCGGAGGGGGAGTTGGAGGATGCCATGCAGGCCGGCCTGAGCCAGTTGCGCCAGCACGATCTGGTCCGTCGTGTGCCGGAGTCGCGGGAGGCGTGACGGGGCACCCGGACCTGAGGGCCGAGTTGCGGGACGCCGGCCTGGCCATCCAGGTGGGGCCCTTTGTGGTGCGCTTGCGGTCGCGGCTGGACCGGATCGCGCGCGCCGTGGCCCTGTTCTATGACCGGCAGGTGCTGCCGGCGGGCAGCGCGCCGTTTGCCGACTTCCACGTCACCCTCGCCGGGTCCTCCGGCCTGCGCGCGGTCTGGCGGCCGCAGGCGCGTTTCTTTCTCGATGGGCGCTCGCCTTTTCGCCCCTTGCCGCACGCCCACGCCTACCCGCTGTTCGAGTGGGGACTGAACTGGTGCATTGCCCAGCACGCCCACGACTTCCTGATGATCCACGCGGCGGTGCTGGAACGTAACGGTCGGGCGCTGGTGATGCCGGGCGAGCCGGGGGCGGGGAAGAGCACGCTGACCGCCGCGCTGACCCTGTCCGGCTGGCGCCTGCTGTCGGACGAATTCGCCCTGCTTTCCCTGACGGACGGGCAGCTGGTGGCCCTGCCGCGCCCGGTCAGCCTGAAGAATGCAGCCATTGACCTGATCCGCGAGCGCTACCCGCAGGCGGTCATCGGGCCCGCCTCGCATGACACCAGCAAGGGGACCGTGGCGCATCTGAGACCGCCGGATGCGAGTATTCAGAAGATGCACGACCCGGCGCGACCGGCCTGGCTGGTCTTCCCGCGTTTTGCCGCGGGGGGCCGTGACCACCTTGCGCCGCTGGACCGGGCCGTGGCCCTGCAGCGGCTGGTCGGGTCGTCGTTCAACTACAGCGTGGTGGGGGCCGCGGGCTTCGAGGCCGCGGCCGACCTGATCGAGCAGAGTGCGTGCCTCGAGCTCGAGTACGCAGATCTGGATGCCACCCTGGGGCTGCTGAACGACCTGACCGCGGGGGGCGCGTGACATCCTCCGCGCTGACGCAACTGCTCGCGGTCCTGGGCGCTCCGAAGTCGGCCGGGCGGCTTTCGCTGGCGGACTGGGACCTGCTGGTGCGGGTGGCGCGGGTGGCCTCCCTGGAAGGGCGGCTGCATGCATTGATCGAGGAGGCCGGGACACTGCCCGAGGTGCCACCGGCGCCGCGACGGCACCTGCACGCGGCCCGGGTCCTGGCGGACCGTCAGCACGCCATGGTCCGCTGGGAGGTGGCGCGGATCCACGAGGCCCTGGCGCCCGAGGCGATCCCGGTGATGCTGCTCAAGGGCGCTGCCTATGTCATGGCGGGCTTGCCCTGCGCCCCGGGGCGTCAGTTCTCCGATGTCGACATCCTCGTCCCGCAGGCGCGGATTGAGCAGGCGGAGCAGCACCTGTTTGTCCAGGGTTGGGTCTGCGAGGGCTACGATGCCTATGACCAGCGGTACTACCGCCAGTGGATGCACGAACTGCCGCCGCTCACGCACATCCAGCGCAAGAGCGTGCTGGACGTGCACCACACCATCCTGCCGCCGACCGCGCGGCTGCATCCCGATCCGGATCTTCTGTGGCAGGCGGCGCTGCCGCTCGACGACTATCCGGGGGTGTATATCCCGGCTCCGGTGGACATGGTCCTGCACAGCGCGACGCACCTGTTCCACGACGGCGAGCTGGAGAATGGGCTGCGGGATCTGGCCGATCTGGATGCGCTGCTGCGGTACTTTGTGGCCGAGGATCCGGGTTTCTGGGAGCGGCTGCCGGCGCGCGCCTTCGAGATGGATCTGGCACGCCCGCTCTTCTACGCCCTGCGCTATGGCCGCGAATTCCTGCAGACCCCCGTGCCCGATTCGGCCTTCGCGGCCCTGGCCCGCGCGCGCCCGTCGGCGCCTCTGCGTGGGCTGATGGACGGGCTGTTCCGTCGCGGCCTGATACCCCATCACTGGAGCTGCGATGGCGTCGGGTCCGGCGCCGCGCGCTGGCTGTTGTACGTGCGTTCCCATTACCTGCGTATGCCGCTCCACCTGCTCCTGCCTCATCTGGTGCGCAAGGCGGTCAAGGACCAGCGCAAGGGGAAGCGGGAACGGCCCGAACCCTGAGGGAGACGCTGATTGAATCGCACGTCCGCGTTGGTGCCCCCTGTTTTCCGAGACAAGGCGCGTCGTGCAGCGGGTAGTGGTTCTACCCGCCCGTTTCTGATGGATTCGGGGCGCAACGCAGGATCGGGCCATATTCATTCAGAATCGGGGGGCACCAACCCCACAAGCCATTGAAAGCAGGGGCTCGGCCGCCCGTTGTTGATCAAAAACGGGCGCGGGAACGGCGTTGCGGTTCCCTTGTGCAGAATGACTGCACCGCAGTCACCGCGCCTTGTTCGTACGCAAAAGCGACTCGAGCGCGGACGTGCGATTCAATCAGCGTCTCCCTGAGGTCCGCGCGCTCCCGAACCCGCAGCTCGACCGCCGCCCGTCTACCCGACCAGCGGGCCTTTACCCGGTAGCGGGGTCCGCCTCTACGCTTAGGGGTGCCAGGAGCAGCTCGGCGCGAAACAGGATGCGCGGGCCGGCCACCAGGCCGAGGCAGCGGTAGCGCTGCTGTGCCATCCCGGAGCCGGCCAGGCCGCGATCCGAGGTGTCCACGTGTTCGACCGGGCTCACCAGCATATGCAGGGCATCGGCGCTGCGCAGGGCGCGCGCCAGACGTTGGTCGACGCTGATGTGGTGCGCGGTGTAGATCATGGGATCGCGATAGAAATCGTGGCCGTCGGCATGCGCCTTCTCGAGCAGGGCGCAGGAGATCAGGGATGCCGGAAACATGTCGGGAAAGTTGACCCGGTCCTCCAGCTCGTCGAAGTAGTCGGCCTGGCGCACGAGCGAACCCGATAGCAGATTCTTCGCGTTGCTATTGGTCATGAACTTACGCTTGTGGAACCAACCGTTGTCCGCGATTTCGCAGCGGTCCTCGAGCCGGTCGAGCTCGACACCCGCGGGCAGGGGCAGAGTCGTGTCCGGCAGTGCTCGGGGGGTGGCCGTGTCGCGCACGTGTCCCAGCAGCACCAGACCGCCGGATGTGCGCATCGCGATGCGGTTCGACAGTTGCGGCCGTCCCGCCTCATCCATGCGTCGGTTCGTGGACTTGACCACGGTGGTCAGGGCCTCGTCCGGGCGCAGGGCCCCGGCAAAGGTGAACTGGTAGTTCCGGAACGGCCGTTCGCGGGTGTTCTCGCTGTCGCCCTCCGCCTGGCGTACCTGTGTGATCAGGGCCTCGGCGAGGCATTCCAGCTGAAAGCCCAGCACAATCGGGCCGCCAAACGGGTTGCCGCGGATCTGCATCCACTTGTCGCCGTCATGGAACGGGTTGAAGTCGTCGGTGGCGTTGCGCGCCACGTCGATGTGGATCTGACGAAAGACGCGGGGGGCGTCGAGAGGGGGCGCGGCCATGGGCGTGCGTTCTACCGGGCAGGGCCTGCCGTGACGTGTGCGGGCGTCGATGGGTTACTCCCGGGCGTTTGCCAGCAGCGGACGAATCCGGTCCGCTGGCACCGCGTAGCTGATCCCGCTGGGGTGGCCGACCGCCGCCTCGCGTCCGCCCTGGACGAAGACCTGATTGATCACGCCGACGACTTCGCCGCTGTCGATCCGGTAGACGGGGCTCCCGCTGTTGCCGGGGTAGGCGGTGGCATCCAGCTGAAACACCATGGGTGCGCCGGCCCGCAGTTGCCGGATGCGCGCCTCGCTCAGTTCGCTCGAGCGCCGGGCGGTGATCGCCATGGGGGTGCGCGCCGCCACGCTCGCGCGATGGGTCGCGGGATAGGTGCCCAGGACCATGCCGATCGGGAAGCCGGTAAAGGCCAGTTGTTCGCCTTCCCGCACGGCATCGGAGGATCCCAGCTGCAGGGGTGGCAGCGGGGGCCCGGCAATCCGCAGCAGGGCCAGGTCGTCGTCCGCCGAATGGGCCACCAGTTCCGCGCTGTGGATGGAGGTGTCACGGCCTTCGCCGCTGACCACCACGAGTTGTTCGCGGTTCTCGTGATCCAGGGACGTCGGGATCACATGGTGATTGGTGACGATCAGGCTCCCGTCGCCGACCGCAAAGCCGGTGGCGAGGTAATGGGCCCGGGGGCTGCGCGCGGGCTGGTGGGTGGCGATGCTGACCACCGAGGGTTTGATGCGCTCGATGGTGTCGGGCAGCGCATCGGCCGCGGCCGGGGGCTGGAGGACCAGAAGGGCCAGAAGGCTGGCCGCGGCCAGGGCCTTCAGCGTCCGCCATTTGCGCGGGCGGGTGCATGGCGCAGAGGCCGGTGACAAGAGGCCGGATCGCGTGCTCGTCGTATTGTTCATGGGCCACCCCCGCCGGTTGATGGTCCAAGTCTAGGCCAGGCGTCTCCGATCGTGGTGGCAGTGCGTTAGGTGACGCGGGTAGTGGCCGGCGGAGGCGTTAAGCCGAATGTTCAGTTGAAGACGATGGTCTTGTTGCCGTGGGTGAGGACGCGGCCTTCGAGGTGGTAGCGCAGGCCGCGGGCGAGGACCCAGCGTTCGACGTCGCGGCCCTTGCGGATGAGATCCTGCACGCCGTCATCATGGCGGATGCGGGTGACGTCCTGTTCGATGATCGGCCCGGCGTCGAGGTCCTCGGTGACGTAGTGGCAGGTCGCACCGATCAGCTTCACGCCGCGGGCGAAGGCCTGGTGGTAGGGCCGTGCGCCGACGAACGACGGCAGGAAGCTGTGGTGGATGTTCAGGATGCGCTCAGGGTACTCGTCGCACAGGGTGGGCGGCAGGATCTGCATGTAGCGCGCCAGTACGATGGCGTCGGGTGCGAGTTCGGCGAGCCGCGCCTGCAGGGTAGCGAAGGCGGACTCGCGGTTCTCGCGCGGCACGGGGATGTGTTCGAACGGGATGCCGTAGCACCGGGCCAGCGGTTCCAGGTCACGATGGTTGGAGAGGATCGCCGGGATCTCCATCGGCAGTTCGCCGTTGCTCCAGCGGGCCAGCAGGTCGCTGAGGCAGTGCGGCTCGCGCGAGACCATCAGGACCACACGTGGTCGCGTTTCGGCGCCCGCCAGCCACCAGTCCATGCCGAGATCGAGGGCCAGCTCGTCCAGGCGTTCGCGCAGGGCGGGCTCGGCATCGACGGGCAGCGAGAATACCCAGCGCATGAAGAACCAGCCGGCCTCGGCATCGGTGTGTTGTGCAGCCTCGGTGATCCAGCCGTCGGTGTTGGCGATCGCGTTGGCGATGCGCGCGACGATCCCGTGCTGATCCGGGCAGCGAATACTCAGCCGAAAACGCGGTCGATCATCCATGTCGTTTGGAGTCCTGAATCAGGTCACGGGCGGTTAACAGGAAGATGGGAAGACAGGAAGGTTTTTGGGGTGAGGGCCATGGTTTGGGGCTTGGGGTATGCCCCGAACCCTTGTCATGTCCTGGGCGCCATCACCCAATCCCTTCTTCCAGTTTTCGCGTCTTCCTGTAGATCGTCCTTTCAGGCGGATTCGCGGCGCAGGCCGGAGGGGATGGAGAAGGTGATGGTCTCTTCGCGGCCGGCGAGTTCGGAGACGGTATCGACGCCGTGCCCGCGCAGGAAGTCGAGCACCTCGTTGACCAGGACCTCCGGGGCCGAGGCGCCGGCGGTGACGCCGATGCGGCTCTTGCCCTCCAGCCAGGCGGGGTCGATGTCGGCGGCACCGTCCACCAGGTAGGAGGCTACGCCCATGCGGGCGCCGATCTCGCTCAGGCGGTTGGAGTTCGAGCTGTTCTTCGAGCCGACCACCAGCAGCAGGTCGCACTGCTTCGCCAGGTCCTTCACCGCATCCTGACGGTTCTGGGTGGCGTAGCAGATGTCCATCTTGCGCGGGCCTTCGATCTTCGGGAAGCGCGCGGTGAGGGCATCGATGATCCCGGCGGTGTCGTCCATCGACAGCGTGGTCTGGGAGACGAAGGCCAGACGGTCCGGGTTCGCAACCTCCAGATTCTCGACGTCCGCGATGGTCTCGACCAGCATCATGCAGCCGCCCCGGGAGTCGTCGAACTGGCCCATGGTGCCCTCGACCTCGGGGTGCCCGGCGTGGCCGATCAGTACGACCTCGCGACCCTCGCGGGCGTAGCGCGCCACCTCCAGATGGACCTTGGTGACCAGCGGGCAGGTGGCATCGAACACGGTCAGGCCGCGATCCTCGGCCTCCTGCTGCACGCGGCGCGGCACGCCGTGCGCTGAGAAGATCACCACCTGGCCGTCGGGCACTTCGCTCAGTTCCTCGACGAAGCGCACGCCCGCATCCGTCAGGCGGCCGACCACGTGGCGGTTGTGCACCACCTCGTGGCGCACGTACAGCGGCGCGCCGTAGATCTCCAGGGCGCGTTCCACGATCTCGATGGCGCGTTCCACCCCGGCGCAGAAACCGCGCGGATTGGCGAGCTGGGCCTGGATACTCATGGTGTTCTCCTGCGGTCGGTCGCGACCTATTGTGGCTCCCGTACGGATACCACATCCACCTCGAAGGTGAAGTGTTGCCCCGCCAGCGGGTGGTTGAAATCCACCGTCACGGTGTCGTCCTCCACCGCTTCGATGCGGCCGGGCACGGCCTCGCCGGAGGGGCTGTTGAACTCGTAGATGTAGTCCACTTCCAGCGGCAGGTCATCCGGGAACTGCGAGCGCGGCATGCGTTGCACCGCCGCCTGATCCCGGAACGGGAACATGACGCCGGCCTCGATCGCAAATTCCCGGTGGTCGCCGGCCTCCAGCCCGACCAGCAGATCCTCTAGGCCGGGCAGGATCTCGCCGGAGCCGATCTCCAGGGTAATGGGTTCGTCGCCGGTCCCGTCCACTACAAAGCCGTTTTCGAGGATCAGGCGATAGTGCATCTCGATGTGCGCGCCCTTGGTGACCGTGGTCATGCGTGCTCCCGTGTTCAGTGCTTGTCTTCGGAATGGCTGTGGTCACCCTCGATGAAGGTCGCCACGATCAGCGTGATCGCCCCCACCACGATGGCCATGTCCGCCACGTTGAAGGCCGGCCAGTGATAGCCCGCCCAGTGAAAGTCGAGAAAATCCACCACCGCGCCATAGCGCACGCGGTCGATCAGGTTGCCCACGGCCCCGCCCAGTACCAGGCCCAGGGCCGTCACCGACCACCACGCCCGGCGCGGCAGGCGGGCCAGCCAGCCGATGATCAGCAGCCCGATCACCACGGCGATGCCGGTCAGCAGCCAGCGGCCCCAGTCCCCGGCGCCGGCCAGGAAGCTGAAGGCCGCACCGGGGTTGTAGACCAGCGACAGATTGAAGAAGCTCGTCACCTCGACCGGCGCGAACAGCGTCAGCGCGTGCTCCGCCCAGACCTTGGTGACCTGGTCCGCGACCACGATCGCGGCCGCGATCAGCAGCCCCGGGCCCAGACCGGAACCCCGCAGTTGCATCAGGCGAAGTGCCGGGTCTCGCCCGGGCCTTCCACGTTGCTGACGCAGCGTCCGCACAGTTCCGGGTGCTGCGCGTGCTCGCCGACATCCGGACGGCGGTGCCAGCAGCGCACGCACTTGGGCTGTTCGCTCTTGTGCACCACCACGCCCAGCGCTGTCCCGTCTGCCAGTTCGGCGGTATGCGCGTCTTCCGGGGCGGTGCCCTCGGCAAGGCGGGCCTCCGAGGTGATCAGGACGAAGCGCAGCTCGTCGCCCAGGCGCTCCAGCAGCGTGCGCGCCGCGGAGTCGGCCGGCAGATGCAGGTCGATCTCGGCATTCAGCGAGGCGCCGATGCCCTGTTCGTTGCGGGCGAGTTCCAGCGCGCGGGCGACGTGGGTGCGCACCTCCAGGATGCGGTCCCAGTCACTGTCGGAGAACGCCGCGTCTTCCGGCAGCGGGGCCAGCCCCTCGTACCAGGTCGCGAACAGCACGCTGTCCGGGCGCTCGCCGGGCAGCAGCTCCCAGATCTCCTCGGCGGTGAAGGTCAGGATCGGGGCCACCCAGCGGGTCAGGGCCTCGGCCACGTGGTACAGCGCGGTCTGCGCCGAGCGCCGGGCGTGCGAATCCGCCTGCGTGGTGTACTGGCGATCCTTGATCACGTCCAGGTAGAAGCTGCCCAGCTCCACCGAGCAGAAGTTGTGCACACGCTGGTAGATCTGGTGGAACAGGTAGTCGTCATAGGCTTTGGTGACCTGCCCTTGTACCTGCAGCGCGCGGGCGACGATCCAGCGATCCAGCGGCAGCAGCTCGTCCAGGGGCAGGGCGTGCTCGGCCGGCTCGAAGCCGTTCAGGTTGCCCAGCAGGAAGCGTGTGGTGTTGCGGATGCGGCGGTAGGCATCGGCGGTGCGGTCGAGGATGTCCTTGGAGATCGCCATCTCGCCGGAGAAGTCAGTGGCCGCGACCCACAGGCGCAGGATATCCGCGCCCAGGGTGGAGACAACCTCCTGCGGCGCGACCACGTTGCCGCGCGACTTGGACATCTTCTCGCCCTTCTCGTCCACGGTGAAGCCGTGGGTCAGCACCGCCTTGTACGGCGCCGCGCCGCGCATGGCCACGCTGGTCAGCAGGCTGGACTGGAACCAGCCGCGGTGCTGGTCGGAGCCTTCCAGGAACAGGTCCACCGGCAGTCCGCCCAGTTCCGGGCGCTTCTCCACCACCGTGGAGTGCAGCACGCCGGAGTCGAACCAGACGTCGAGGGTGTCGTTCAGCTTCACGTAGTCGCCGGCCTTGTCGCCGAGCAGTTCCTTCGGATCCAGCTGGAACCAGGCCTCGATTCCGTCACGCTCGATGCGCTGCGCGACCTTCTCGACCAGCTCCGGGGTATGGGGATGCAGGCGGTTGGTCTCCTTGTGCACGAAGAACGGGATCGGCACGCCCCAGTTGCGCTGGCGCGAGATGCACCAGTCCGGGCGGTTCACCACCATGCCGTGGATACGCGCCTGGCCCCAACTCGGCATCCATTGGGTGTCGGCGATCGCCTTCAGCGCGTCGGCGCGCAGCTCCGCGCGATCCATGCTGATGAACCACTGCGGGGTCGCGCGGAAGATGATCGGCGTCTTGTGGCGCCAGCAGTGCGGGTAGCTGTGCTCGAACTTCACCGCCACGATCAGCGCGCCGTGTTCCTTCAGCACGTCGATCACGTGGCCGTTGGCCTGATGCACGTTCTCGCCGGCGAAATGCGGGGTGTCCGGGAGGAAGCGGCCGTCCGGGCCCACCGGATTTTCTACTGGCAGGCTGTACTGCAGCCCGACCGCGTAGTCCTCCTGGCCGTGGCCGGGGGCGGTGTGCACCGCCCCGGTACCGGTCTCGGTGGTCACGTGATCGCCCAGGATCAGGGGAACGTCGCGCTCCAGGAACGGGTGGCGCAGCATCAGGCCTTCCAGCGCCTGGCCCTTGGCCCGGGCGACGATCTTGCCTTCGCCCAGGGAGTAGCGTGCGAGGCAGTCCTCGACCAGGTCCTCCGCCAGCAGTATGCGCTCGTGCTCCAGCTCCACCAGCGCGTAGTCCAGTTCCGGGTGCAGGGCCACCGCCTGGTTGGCCGGCAGGGTCCACGGCGTGGTGGTCCAGATCACCACGCTGATCGGGCCGCGCGAGCCGTCGATGCCGTCGAAGCGGCGCAGGAAGTCGATGTCGTCGACCACTCGGAAGCGCACGTCGATCGCCTGCGAGATCTTGTCCTCGTACTCGACCTCGGCCTCGGCCAGGGCCGAGCCGCAGTCCACGCACCAGTGCACCGGCTTCTCGCCCATCTGCACGTGGCCGCGCTTGAAGATGGTGCCCAGCGCGCGGACGGTGTCCGCCTCCACCTGATAGTTCATGGTCAGGTAGGGATTGTCCCAGTCGCCCAGCACGCCCAGGCGCTGGAAGTCCGCACTCTGGCCGTCCACCTGTTCCTGGGCGTATTCCCGGCAGGCCTTGCGGAAGGTCGCGGCATCCACGTCGCGCCCGGCCTTGCCCAGGTTCTGTTCCACCTTCAGCTCGATCGGCAGGCCGTGGCAGTCCCAGCCCGGCACGTAGGGCGCATCAAAGCCGGCCAGGGTGCGGCTCTTCACGATCACGTCCTTGAGGATCTTGTTGACCGCGTGGCCGACATGGATCGAGCCGTTGGCGTAGGGCGGGCCGTCCGCCAGCACGAAGCGCGGCCGCCCGGCACAGTGCTCGCGCAGGCGCTGGTAGCGGTCCTCGGCCTTCCAGGCCTCCAGCCATTCGGGCTCCCGCGTCGCCAGGCCGGCGCGCATGGGGAAGGCCGTCTCGGGCAGGTTGAGGGTGTCCTTGTAGGGATTCGGCGGTGCCGGTTTGCGTGCCATGAGCGAGTTCCGGATCGGCCCTGGGGGCCGGTTTCAGTCGAGTTCGGAGAGTTGCATGCGGGCCGTTTCGACGTCGCGCGCGATCTGTGCGCGCAGCGCCTCCAGGCCCTCGAAGCGTTGTTCGCCGCGCACCTGCGCGACCGGCTCGAAGCACACGGCCTCGCCGTACAGGTCGGGCTGGCCCTCGAGCACGTGGGCCTCCAGGCGCTGTTCGGTGCCGTCCACGGTCGGGCGCCAGCCGATATTGGCGACCGCCGGCAGGGCCTCGCCGGAGGCGCGTCGCAGCCAGCCGGAGTACACCCCGCGCAGCGCCAGCGGCCAGGGCCCCAGGCGCAGGTTCGCGGTGGGGAAGCCGATGGTGCGCCCGCGCTTCTCGCCATGCGCGACCCGACCGTGCAGGCGGTAGGGCCGGCCGAGCAGCTCGGTCACCCGGGCGAAGTCCCCGGCGACGGCCGCGGCGCGCACCCGCGTGCTGCTGATACGGCCCTCGGCGTCGCGCACCGTCGGGGTGGACTCCACAGTGAAACCGAGGCGTCGGCCGGCGGTCTGCAGCGCGGCCTGGTCGCCCTCGCGGCCGCGGCCGAAGCGGAAGTCGTCCCCGACCAGGACGTGCCGCGCCCCCAGCCGCTGGTGCAGGACCTCCTCCATGAAGGCGTTCGCCGACAGCCCGGCCAGGTGCGCGTCGAAGCGCAGGATCCAGGCGGCATCCAGGGCGCTGTCGCCCAGGGTGACCAGGCGGTCGCGCAGCCGCTGCAGGCGCCCGGGCGGAGCCGGGGCCTGGGTCCGCGCGCCAAAGTACTCGCGCGGCAGCGGTTCGAAGGTCATCAGGAGCGCCGGCGCCTGGCGCTCCTGCGCCGCCTCGAGCAGGCGCCCCAGAACAGCCTGATGGCCACGATGGAGACCATCAAAGTTGCCAATGGTCACCACCGCGCCGTGCAGGCCGGCCGCCTCGAACGCCTTGCTGTCGGCCGGCCCCAGGCCGCGAATCAGCCGCATCGCCCCGATCCCGCGCAAAACCGCGAGTATAACCCGCCGGGGCCACCCCGGGCATCATTGATCCGCGCCTTCCGTGGACTCGCGCAGCAACAGGTGACGCGGACGCAGCCCGGCCAGCCACAGCGTGGCGGCGAGCGTGGCGGTCCCGGCCAGAATCAGACCCGCGAGCGCCATAAGGCGTGTATCGATGGACCACTCGGTCCACTGGCCGAACTCGGGCGAGAGCCAGGCCAGCACGCCGATCATCGCGGCCAGGCCCAGCGGCAGCCCGAGCCGCAGCCGGCGCAGGCCCGGGCCCGGCTGGTAGATGCCCTCGCGGATCAGCCCGCGATAGAGCAGCCCGGCGTTGATGTAGGCGGAGGCCGCGGTGGCCAGCGCGAGCCCGGCGTGCGCCCCCGGCATACCGGAGAGATACCACGGCAGCACGAAGGCCCCGTTCAGCACCATGTTCCAGAGCATGGCGATGATCGCGATCTTGACCGGGGTCTTCGTGTCCTGGCGGGCGAAGAAGCCGGGTGCCAGGACCTTGATCAGGATGAACCCGGGCAGGCCCAGCGCATATGCGGCCAGCGCCATCGCGGTCATGTAGGTGTCGAACTGGGTGAAGGCCTGGTACTGGATCAGCGTGGCCAGGATCGGCACCGCCAGCACCACCAGTCCGACCATGGACGGCAGCGCCACCAGCATCGCCAGGCGCAGGGCCCAGTCCAGCGTACGGCCGAACGCGGCCGGGTCGGCCTGGTTGTACTGGCGCGCCAGGCGCGGAAGGATCACCGTGCCGATGGCGATCCCGAACAGCGCCAGCGGCAGCTCCACGAAGCGGTCGCCGAAGTACAGCCAGGAGATCGACCCTGCGACCAGAAACGAGGCGATCAGGGTGTCCACCAGCAGGTTGATCTGCACCACCGAGGTCCCGAGGATCGCCGGCAGCATCAGCTTCACGATCCGGCGAACCCCCTCGTGGGCGCGCCGGAAGCGGGGGCGGGGCAGCAGTCCCGCGCGCCACAGGAACGGGATCTGGAAGGCGAGTTGCAGGGCCCCGGCGATGAACACGCCCCAGGCCAGGGCCATGATCGGTTCCTCGAACATCGGAGCCAGCCACAGCGCGGCCCCGATCAGGGCCAGGTTCAGGAACACCGGGGTAAACGCCGGCACCGCGAAACGCCCGATGCTGTTGAGGATGCCGGCTGCCATCGCGGTCAGCGAGATGAACAGCAGGTAGGGGAAGGTGATCCGCAGCATGGTGGCGGCCAGATCCTCGCGCCCGGCCTCCTGGGTGCCCAGGCCCGGGGCGAATACCCAGATCAGCGCCGGTGCCGCCAGGACCCCGATCAGGGTCACCACGGTCACCACGGTCATCAGGGTGCCGGCGGTGTGATCCAGCAGATCGCGCAGGGCTTCGCGCCCGCGCTTCTCGCGAAACTCCGCGAACACCGGCACGAAGGCCTGGTTGAAGGCGCCCTCGGCGAACAGCCGGCGCAGGAAGTTGGGGATGCGAAAGGCGACGAAGAAGGCGTCGGTCGCCGGCCCGGCGCCGAAGGTGACCGCCAGCACCATGTCGCGCAGATAGCCCATGATCCGGGAGATCATGGTCATGCCACTGACAACGGCGGTGGAGCGGAACAGGCGGTTCATCGCGTGCGGGCGGCCGACGGGAAAGCCCCGCAGTGTACTTGAATCACCCGCACCGGACCGCCGCCTTCGCCACGAGCAAGGGTCAAATCAAGAGCGTTTCACAGGAAGATGGGAAGACAGGAAGGGTTATTTGGGTGCGGGTACTGGCTGAGGGCTCGTGGCATGCTCGGACCGTCAGGCCTGCCCTGTATGCCCACCCCAGTCCCTCTTCCAGTCTTCACGCCTTCCTGTAAAACGCTTTTGACGTTCTTCGTGGTTAATACAGGGCGTCAGGCACGAAAAAGGCCGCCCGGAGGCGGCCTTCTTGGACGGTCCAGTGAAGGAGCCGTCAGCCATGGGAGTGGCGCCTTAGATGGCGGTCACTTCGCCGGCGGCGAGGCCCTTGGCGGTTTCCTGGATCTCAAAGGAGACCTTCTGGCCTTCGGCCAGGGTCTTGAAACCCGAACCGTTGATCGCGGAGAAATGGACGAACACGTCCTTGCCGCCATCATCGGGGGTGATGAAACCGAAACCCTTGCTCTCGTTGAACCACTTCACAACACCAGTATTCACAACTTGTAACCTCTTCATGTAACTAACAAATGTGTTCGCGGCATGCTGCCAACAGATCAACGGGAGCACTGGTTCAGAAACTAGAAACTTCCTAGTGTTGCCGCTCAACCACGAATCACGTCTCCGACTATACGCCGCATCCCCGGCGAAATCCAACGCCCCTCCATGAACTTTTTTTGGCGCTGCGACGCGGATTTTCCGCACGCCGGGGGCCACCACGAAGCGCACGATGGCACGCAGGAGGGCCAGGGCGGTTCACAGGAAGGCGGGAAGGTCGGAAGAATTATTGATTGGGTACGGACAGGGGGCTGGATGTCGGTGCATGCCCCTGCTCGTCAGCCCTGCCCTCAACGCTTCAGCCCGATCCCCCTTCGGATCTTCCCGTCTTCCTGTCACCCGTCCTTGATCTTTTGGGTGGCTGGGACGGCGCTGCGTCAGAGCTGGCGGATGTCGACGAAGCTGCCGCGGGTGGTCTGGTGCAGGCGGGGCAGGGCGTCGAGGATGGCGCGGGCGGCGTCCTCGGGGTTGGGCATGTCGCGGGTGCCGCGCGCGGCCTTCAGGCGCTGGAGGACCGGAAAGCTCTCGCGGTCGGCCTCGTCGCACAGGTAGTCCTGCATCGCAGTATCCACCAGGCCCGGGGCGAAGGCGTTGATCGCCGTCTCTTCCGGGAATTCGTGGGCGTAGAGCTGCATCATCATGTTCAGCGCCGCCTTGGAGAGCGAGTAGCCGCTCCAGCCGGCATGCCCGGAGACCGAGGCGCCGGAGGAGATGGCGATGATCTGGCCAACCCGCACGCGGTGCTTCAGCAGCGCGTCGAGGATCACCTTGTTGGCGAAGGTGTTCACGTCCATGAGCAGGCGTAGCTCGTCCATCGGCGCGTCCTGCATGCGCTGCATGTGGCCCAGCAGTCCCGCGTTGAGCACCACCAGGTCCAGCGAGTCCACGCCCTGCAGCAGGCGTTCCATCGCGGCCCCGGTGGCGGTGAAGTCGCCGAGGTCCACCCGCTCGTCACCGCTGACCCCGGCCTCGGGGCAGCCGCGACGGCTCATGCCATAGACGTTTGCGCCCTGTTCCAGCAGTACCCGGGTCAGCCCCAGGCCCAGCCCGCTGGAGTTGCCGGTCACAAGCGCCGAACCAAAACGGCCGTCCTGCATATCGCTCTCCTTCGAGATTCCGAATGTCTGAATTGTCTACCACGAAGCGCACGAAGGCACGAAGAAGGGCAAGGGCGGTTCACAGGAAGACGGGAAGTCTGGAAGGATTTTGGTGGGTACTGGATGGGCGTCTGAGGCATACCCGAGAAGTCCGGCATAGCACTCGCGCTTCATCCCATATCCCTCTTCCGGTCTTCGTATCTTCCTGTGCAAATGCTCTTGATCTGGCCCTACTTCGTGCCTTCGTGTGCTTCGTGGTGAATTAAGAAGGACTACCCCGGCGTACGGGGACGTTCGCGCCACTGGCGTTCGAGGTCGGCGGCCGGCATCGGGCGGCCGAGCAGGAAGCCCTGGATCTCGTCGCAGCCCATCTCGCGCAGGAAGCGGTGCTGCTCCTCGGTCTCTACGCCTTCGGCCAGCACCCGCAGTTTGAGGGTCTTGCCCAGGCCGATGATGGCGCGGGTGATGGCCTCGTCGTCCGGGTCGTTGCCGATGCCCCAGGTGAACTCGCGGTCGATCTTGAGTGTGGTCAGCGGCAGCCGCCGGAGGTAGCGCAGGGATGATTGTCCGGTGCCGAAGTCGTCGATCGCCACCGACACCCCGAGGTGCACCAGGCGCTGGAGCATGGCCGCGGCCGCGTCGATGTCCTCGACCAGGACACTCTCGGTGACCTCCACCTCCAGGCGCTCGGGGGCGAGCCCGGCTGCCTGAAGCGTCTCGAGGATGCGCTCGGGCAGGTTGGGGTCGGCGAACTGGCGCGCAGAGAGATTGATCGCCAGGCGCAGGGGCGGCAGGCCCTTGCGGTCCCACTCCACCAGTTGTTGCGTGGCGGTGCGCAGCACCCAGTCGCCGATCGGCACGATCAGCCCGGTCTGTTCCGCCAGCGGGATGAAATCCGCCGGCGAGATCATCCCGCGCTCCGGGTGGCGCCAGCGGACCAGGGCCTCGATGCCGACCGTGTCACCCCGATTCAGGCCGGTCTGCGGCTGATAGTGGAGCTCGAACTCGCACTGGCGCAGCGCCGTGCGCAGCCCCTGCTCCAGTTCCAGTTGCTCGCGCGCCTGGGTGTTCAGCCTCTGCGTGTAGAAGCGACAGGTGTTGCCGCCGGCGTTCTTGGCCTCGTGCAGGGCGCTGGTGGCATGGCGCAGCAGGTCGTCCTTGCCCCGTGCATCCTGCGGGAACAGGCTGACGCCGGCACTGATCGTCGCCACATGCTGGCCATCCCCCAGGGCGAACGGCTCGGCGCAGTGTTGCAGGATGGCCTGCGCGCGATCACGGGCCTCGGCCGGGTCCGCGATCGCGGTCAGGACCAGGGCGAATTCGTCCGCGGCCAGTCGTGCGAGGGTGTCGCGTGGCTGCAACTGATGCTGCAGCCGTTGTGCCAGTGCGTTCAGCAGGGCGTCCCCGGTGTCGTGTCCCAGGGTGCTGTTGATCGAGGTGAAGCGGTCGATGTCCAGCAGCAGTACCGCCAGTGGTTCCCCCTGGCGCTCGGCCTCGTCGAGGGTGGCGCGCAGGCGGGTGCGCAGCCCGGTCCGGTTGGGGAGGCCGGTCAGGGCGTCGAAATTCACCAGCTTGAACAGGGCCTGTTCAGTCTTCTCGCGCTCGGTCAGGTCCTGGTGGATGCCGAGGATGCGCGTGGGCGTCTCCTCTGCGCGTTCGCCTTCGGCCAGCATGTAGCGTTCTTCGCCGTGGGGCAGCAGCAGGCGATGCCGGATGGAGAAGCGGTGGGTCTGGCCGTTGGCCAGGCGCAGCAGGGCGAATGCCAGCGCGGCGCGATCATCCGGATGGGTGGCCTCCACCAGGGCCTCGCGGGTCAGGGTGCGGGGCTGGTCGCCATGTCCGAAGAGTTTGCTTGCCTCGGGCGAGAGGTGGACCTCGTCGGTCTCCAGGTCCAGGTCCCAGTGGCCGATGCGGGCCACACGCTGTGCGGCCAGCAGGCGTTGATGGCTGTCCTGCAGGGCCTGCTCGGCGCGCATGCGTTCCTGCACCTGATGGGTCAGCAGGTCGATAGCCTCGCGCAGGTGTTCGGCCTGCTCCGGTGTGTCGTCCGGCCGGTCCGCGCGCTGTTCGCGCAGGACCGCGAACTGCAGCGGCTCTAGGGCGTGCTGGCAGGTCCCGATGTCGATCAGGGCGGGACGGGGCCGGCCGTCCTCGCGGACCAGGTCCACCGGGTCGCGCCGCGGGATCCAGCCCTCTGCCCGGGTCGCCTCGCGCAGCCGCTCGTGCAGGTCGAAGGCCGGGTCTCGCGGCGTGATCAGGCGGGCCAGATTGCGGCCGTCCAGGCTGCAGGCGGTGGTGCCGAACAGGCGTTCCGCCGCCGGGTTGGCGTAGCGTACGGTGCCGTCGGCCGTGACGAAGAGGATCGCCTCGCTCAGCGCGTTCACCAGATCGAGCGGGGCGGGGCTTTGACGGGGCTCCAGGGCGCAGGTCATGGCGTATCGCCGGATTCGCGCTGGGCGTCGGGGTCCGCTTGCCAGCGGTAGTCCGCCTCGACCCGGTTGCCGCTGCCGTGATAGCGCACCTGTTCGCACAGCTGGCGCACCAGAGTCAGTCCGCGCCCCCACAGGCGCTGGTCGCCGCGGCCCTCCAGGGCTTCCTGGATCCGCTGGTGGTCGAAGCCCGGTCCGCTGTCGCGCACGCGGATGCGGATGCAGTGCTGACCATCCAGCGGGCGGTAGCGCAGGGAGAGGGCGATCCGGCCGCGGATGTCGCTCAGGGCCGCGGCGCGCTGGTGATAGTACTGCTCGAAGCCCTCCACCGTGGCCTTCATGCCGGAGTCCAGCCGCAGCACGCCGTGTTCAAAGGCGTTGTTGCACAGCTCCGCAATCACGGTCTGCAGGGCCTCGGCGTGCCCGCCCCCCAGATTCGGCAGCCATTCGCGGAGCTGGTTGCGAGCCGCGCCGACCAGGTCGACTTCGGCCAGGCGCTGGTCGCTGGCCTCCAGGGACCAGCGCAGCGTGCCCCGAAGCTCGCGGCTCTGCGGTCGTTCGCTCTCGGTCACTACCGCCGGGCTGCAGTCGATGGTGACCAGGGTCATGTCGTCGGCGGGGGTCTGATCGCCACAGTGGAGATCCAGCGCCTTGCGGATGCGCTCGAAGGCGGTCCCGGCCGATTCGCTGGCCTGGCAGTGGCGGAAGATCGCGTCCTCGCCAAAGGCCGTTCCAGCGATGTCGGTGGCTTCGAGGACGCCGTCGCTGACCAGCGTCAGCCAGTCGCCGTCGTCGAGCTCGTAGCTGCGCGCCCCGGTGTCGAGGTCCAGCCGGTCGAGGATACCCAGGGGCATCGCCTGGGACTGGATGCGCCGGACCCGGTCCTGGCGGGTATTGCACAGCCAGGCATCCGGCATGCCCCCATTCCACAGACGCACCTGGCGGCCATCCGCGGAGAAGGTGGCGAGCAGCGCCCCCATGAACATCGCCGGCGGCAGGAAATCGTGCAGCACATGGTTCAGCTCGTGCAGCAGCTCCTGGTCGTCCACGCCGGCCTCCGTCAGGGTGTGGAAGGTCTCGCTGACCGGGTAGGCGCCGATCGCCGCGCTCAGGCCGTGGCCGGTGAAGTCGCCCACCAGCACGCGCAGGGCCCCGTCGGGCGTGTAGTCGGACAGCACCACGTCGCCGCTGAAGGTGGAGGCCGCGCAGCGATGCAGCTGTAGTCGGTCCAGCCCGCGGTTGCGGCGGGTGATGGCGCGCGAGAACAGGGTCTCGGCGGTCTCCTCCTCCCAGGCCTGGCGCGCCTGGGCGCGCAGCAGGGCGGCGTTGCGGCTTTGCAGGCCGGTGTGCAGGTCGCGCAGGCGCTCCATCGCGTGGATCTTGGCCTTCAGGATCGCGAGGTTCAGCGGCTTGCTGAGGAAGTCGTCGCCGCCCGATTCGATCGCCCGTAGCAGGGCGTTCTCGTCGTCCAGGGCGGTCAGGAAGATCACCGGGATGAAGTGCGCGCCCATCTCCGCCTTGATCCGGGACGTCGCCTGGTAGCCGTCCATCTCCGGCATCATCACGTCCATCAGGATCAGGTCGGGGGCCTGCTCCCGGCAGGCCTGCACGGCCGTCCGGCCATCCGAGGCCTCGCGCACGTCGTAGCCGGCGCCCACCAGCATCATGCGCAGCAGCCGCCGGTTGTGCGGGTCGTCGTCGGCGACCAGTACCCGGCCTTCGCCGGAGATCAGGTCACCGGGCGGGGTCGAGCGCGGCTCGGGGGCGGTGTCGTCCACGGGGCCGGTTACTGGATGCGGAACAGGCGGCCAAAATTGGCGATGTCCAGTACCTTGCGCACGCCCTCCGAGGCACCGGTGATGCTGACGTCGGAGAACTCGCCGCCGGCGTGTTCGCGCAGCAGGAGCAGCATGCCGAGTGCGGAGCTGTCCATGTACTCGGTATGGGCGAGGTCGACGATGTAGCGCACGCCGGTCCCGCCGGTGTCGCGGTAGGCGGCGCGGAAATCCTGGTGCTGCTCGAAGTCGAACCGGCCCTTGACCCGGATGCGGACTTCCTTGCCGTCGTCGGAGGTGTACTGCTCGATGCTCATATGCGGTTCCTGGCGCTGTGGCGGGCTTCATGCCCGGTGAGAGTTGGTACGCGGCCCCGGGATTCGCGATCGGGTACGCGATCGGGTACGCGATCGGGTACGCGGGGGTTCGACGGAAAATCCTCAGAACAATTCCACATCCCCCGTGCCCATGTTCTGCTGGTTGACTGCGCGGTGATAGGTCTCCTGGCGGCGCTCGCGCCATTCGCGCACGCGGGTGGCCATGGCCCGCGCGTCCTCGGTAGAGCGGGCCTCGTGCAGGATGCTTCGCAGCTCCTGCAGATGTGCCACGGCCTCCTCCGCGGTGCCCAGTGACTGGCGGGCGATGTCCTCGAACTGCAGCGAGCGCACGGCGGTCGCGACCGCCTGGTTCATGCGCTCGCTCAGCTCGGCCTCCTCGCGGATGCGGTCCTCGAGCTCGTCGGTGGCGCGCTGCGCGTAGGCGAACAACCGGGTGATGCGTTCCTTCTCGCCCATACTTTGGTTCATGTCGCGCGAGGCCATGTCGTGTACGGTCCCGTGGACCTTGTTGATCGATTCGCGGGCCTGGTCGATCTGCGCGCGGATGTCGTCGTGGAAGGTGGCCGAGCGCTGGGACAGCGAGCGCACCTCTTCGGCGACCACCGAGAAGCCGCGCCCGGCCTCGCCGGCCCGCGCCGCCTCGATGCTGGCATTGAGCGCCAGCAGGTTGGTCTGCCCGGCGATCGCGCCGGCGCTGTCCAGCAGCTTGAACACCCCGTCCATGTGCTGGCTCATGTCCTCCATGTGGTGGGCGCTCTCCACGCTCTGCCGGCTGATCTGCACCAGGGTGTCGATGAACATCTGCAGGGTCTCGTCGGACTTGCGGGTCAGTTCGGTGATGACCTCGGCGTGGGTCATACCCTGACCGTCAGCGCCCTCTCGCGCGACATCGCTGGTCATCAGTTCCATCTGGCGGCCGGCGATCTGGTGCATCTCGTTGAAGCTGGTGCCCAGTTCCTGCACGGCATCGGCGATCAGCCCGCGCTGGCGGCCGATCTCCGCCTCCAGCTGGTCCAGCTCGAAGCGCATCGCCTGGTCCAGTGCGTCGGAGAGTTCGCCGCCGCCGGTGGGCTGGCTCGCGGTCATGTCCGCGCTGGATTCGGCCGCCGGGGCCGGCCCGCGCAGATACGCGCCTGCGGTGATCAGGGCCGCCAGTCCGGCCAGGATTGCGGCCCCCAGAGCGATCCAGCCGGCCCCATTCAGTGCGGCGAGGATCGCCCCGAGCAGGAGCAAAACGGCGAGGCTGAGCGCCAGCCCCTTCTGGGTGATGTCACGGGTCAGCCATTGCATACGGTGGTCCATTCCGGTGGCTCCTATTCGCCGGCTGCGGCGGCTTTGCGGTGATCGCGGATCAGCGCGGCGGCGATCCGGCCCAGCGGCAGCACCTGGTCGGCGGCGTCCAGCTTGACCGCCTCGCCGGGCATACCCCAGACCAGGCTGGTGCTCTCGTCCTGGGCGATGGTGTGGGCCCCGGCCTCGCGCAGCGCCTTGAGCCCGCGGGCCCCGTCGTCACCCATGCCCGTCAGCAGGGCGGCCATGACGTTGGCCCCGGCCTGTTCTGCGGCCGAGTTGAACAGCACGTCCACGCTGGGGCGATGACGGTTCACGGGGCCGCTGCGGTCCAGGCGGCAGACGTAGCGGGCGCCGTCCCGCGCCAGACGCAGGTGGTAGTCGGTACCCGGGGCGACGTAGGCATGCCCGGGCATCACGATGTCGCCGTCCTCGGCCTCCTTCACGCTGAGCGCGGTGTTCCGATCCATGCGTTCTGCAAAGGCGCGACTGAAGCCGGAGGGGATGTGCTGGGTGATCAGGATGCCCGGCGCGTCCGGCGGCAGGGCCGTGAGCACCTCGCGCAGGGCCTCCGTACCCCCGGTGGAGGCCCCCAGGGCGATTACCCGGTCAGTGGTGCGAAAGCGCGCCGCGCCCGCGGAGGCGAGCCGCTGCGGCGCTGCTGCCGGGGTCGCGCTGCGGGCCTGCAGGCGGATGCCGGCCGCGGTGCGGATCTTGTCGATCAGCACGTCGGCGTAGTCCTGCAGGGCATGCGAGACATCCATCTTGGGTTTGGTGACGAAATCCACCGCGCCCACCTCCAGCGCCTCCAGGGTCACATCCGCACCCGCCTCGGTCAGCGAGGAGACCATCACCACCGGCATCGGGCGCAGGCGCATCAGATTGCGCAGGAAGGTGATGCCATCCATCTTCGGCATCTCCACGTCCAGGGTCAGCACGTCGGGTTCGTGCTGCTTGATCTTCGTGCGCGCGTCATAGGGGTCGGAGGCGGCGGCGACCACCTCGATGTCCGCGGCCTGCGACAGGATCTCGGTCAGCAGCTTGCGGATCAGGGCCGAGTCGTCGACGACCAGAACGCGGATGGGCTTGGCATTGGCAGGCATCTAGAACAGCTCCACGTCGCCCTGCAAGGGATCGTCCTGCAGTCGGCGGCGGTAGTCCTGCTCACGCTCGAGCAGGGTGTTGTTGTGCAGGGCCACGAGCTTCTTGATGCGCACGCGCCCGGTGGCGGGGAAGAAGACGACCTTGCGCGGCCAATGCCCGCCGACGTCCTCGGCGACCAGGTCCAGGTTCTCCTCGCGCAGGAAGCGGCGCAGGAAGGTGATATTGCCGGCACCGACGTCGGTCATCCCGGCCATTACGCGGCCGCCGCCGAACATCTTGACGCGCAGGTCGCTTCGCTCCGCGCCCAGCTTCAGCAGTTCGTTGATCAGGAACTCCATCGCATGGGTGCCATAGCGCGTGGCATTGGAGACCGCCGGTCCCCAGCCGCTGTTACGGGCGCCGTCCGGCAGCATGAAGTGGTTCATGCCGCCGATGCCGGCCGTAGGCGACCACACGCAGGCGGACACGCAGGAGCCCAGCACCGTGGTGATCAGTTCGGTCGGGGAGACCGAGACGTAGCACTCCCCCGGCAACAGCTTCGCGGCCGGGCAGGCGTGCACCCGGTCCCAGTAGCGATTGATGTGCGCGAAGGCGCCATCGTGCAGCTGCGGCAGGGCGGACATCAGGCCGCCCTCCGGTACAGCGTCTGCTCCAGCAGCCGGAAGTCCTCGGTCACGCGGAACAGCGACTCGGAGTGCCCGATGAACAGGTAGCCCTCCGGGCGCAGCAGTTGCGCAAAGCGTTCCACCAGCTGCTTCTGTGTCGGCTTGTCGAAGTAGATCAGCGTGTTGCGGCAGAAGATCACGTCCAGCGGGCCCTTCATGGGCCATGGGTCGAACAGGTTCAGCTGGCGGAAGTTCAGCATGGCGCGCAGCTCGTCGCGGATCTTGACCCGGCCCTCGTTGGCGCCAGTCCCGCGCAGCAGCCAGCGCTTCTGGCGCGCCTGCGGGATGCCGGTGACGCGCTTGGCGTCATACACCCCGGCATCGGCATGGGCGACCACGCGCGAGTCGATATCGGTGGCGAGGATGCGCACATCCTCCGGCGACGGCAGGGCCTCGGCCAGCGTCATCGCGATGGAGTAGGGCTCCTCGCCGGTGGAGCATCCGGCCGACCAGACCTTCAGCGGGCCGGTTGGGTTGGCCCGCCGGAGCTCCTCCAGCACCGGGCCGCCCAGCATCTCGAAGTGGTGCGGTTCGCGGAAGAACGCGGTCAGGTTGGTGGTCAGGGCATTGATGAACTGCTCCAGCTCGCCCTCGTCGCCCCCCTCGACCCGGTCCAGGTAGGTGTCGAAGGCATCCAGGCCGAGCACGCGCAGCCGCCGCGAGAGCCGGCTGAAGACCAGCTCCTTCTTGCTCTCGTTGAGCATGATCCCGGTGCGTTCCTGCGTCAGGCGCGCCACGCGCCGGAAGTCGCGCTCGCTCAGGCGATCGGAGGCGGCCATCTAGCATCGAGCCTCCATCCTCAGAACTCCTCCCATTCTTCGGAGGCCTCTTGGCGCGAGGGGGCCGGGGCCGGGCGCTTGCTGGCGGCGTTGCCACTGGCAGAGGTGGGCCGCTTCAGCGCGGAGGCGCCGCTCTGGGCGGGCGCGCCCGCCGGGGCTGGACGGGCACTCGGCTGCCTCATCGCCTGCCCGGCGGCCGCGGCCTGCTCGCCCTTGAAGAAGCTCATCAGCTCCAGCAGTTCGCGCGACTGGTCGTCCAGGGATTCGCTGGCGGCCGCGGCCTCCTCGACCAGGGCGGCATTCTGCTGGGTCACCTCGTCGAGCTGGGTCACGGCCTTGTTGATCTCGTCGAGGCCGGTGGACTGCTCCTCGCTGGCCGCGGCGATCTCGGCAATGATGTCGGAGACCTTCTTCACCGAGTCGACGATGTCCTCCAGGGCCTTGCCGGAGTTGTCGACCAGCTTGCTGCCTTCGCCGATGCGCTCCACCGAGTCGTTGATCAGGGTCTTGATCTCCTTGGCGGCCTGCGCACTGCGCTGGGCCAGGTTGCGCACCTCGGTGGCGACCACCGCGAAGCCGCGGCCCTGCTCACCCGCGCGGGCGGCTTCCACGGCGGCATTCAGTGCCAGCAGGTTGGTCTGGAATGCGATCTCGTCGATCACGCCGATGATGTCGGCGATCTTCTTCGAGGACTGGTTGATCTCGCCCATCGCGGTCACGGCCTTGTCGACCACCTCGCCGCCTTCCTGGGCCTTGTCGCGGGCGGCGCTGGCGAGCTGATTGGCCTGCTTGGCGTTGTCCGCGTTGGACTTGACCGTGGAGGTCATCTCTTCCATTGACGAGGCGGTCTCCTCCAGCGAGGAGGCCTGTTCCTCGGTGCGCTGGGACAGGTCGGTATTGCCCTGGGCGATCTCGGCCGAGGCCGAACGGACGTTGCCCGCGCCTTCGAGGATCTGCCCCACGAGCTGGTCGAGGTTCTCCAGCGAGGTGTGGATGGCGTCGCGGAACTCGGCGAATTCGCCGCGGAACTCGCCCTGCATGCGCACGCTCAGATCGCCCTCGGCCATGGCCTGCATCACCCGAGAGCCCTCGCGCACCGGCGGGACGACGGCGTCGAGCAGCTCGTTCAGGCTCTCGGCGATACTTTGGGTGAATCCGCTGTAGCGCTCGGTCTCCAGGCGTTCGCCCAGGTTGCCGCTTGCCGCGTCGCGGATCAGGGCATCGATCTCGGCCTCGGCGGTCCGCATCTCGGTGACATCCCGCCACTCCAGCATGTTGCCGGCATAATTGCCGTCGTCGTCGATGATCGCGGTCGCGTTAATCCAGAAGCGCAGGTCGCCCAGGCTGATTTCGGTTTCGTACGGCAGCCTGGACGGGTCCTTCAGGATGGAATGCTGATGCGACGGGACCGAGTGAAACTGGTCAATGGACTGACCCACCATGTTGTATGGGTCGAAGCCTGGAAACGCCTTGGTGAAGGCCTCGCGGTGTTTCTGGAACATCGCGGTCAGGGCGGCGTTGGCGAAGGTGATGGTCATGTTCTCGTCACACATCATGAGCGAGGACGAGGCGCCGTTGATCGCGGCCGCAAAGCGCGCGCGCTCGCGGTCCGCCTCGTTCCATTCCGTCACGTCCTGCCACTCGACCATGCTGCCGATGATCCTGCCGTTGTCATCGGTGATCCCGGATGCCTGCAGCTTGAATTCGAGTCCACCGACCTCGATCTCGGCGGTGTAGGGCATGCGTGCCGGGTTCGACAGGATGGTGCGCTGATGTGACGGGTCCTTGTGGAATTGGTCGATCGACTGTCCCACGAGGTTGTCCGGATCGAAGCTCGGGAAGTGCTGCTGCAGGATGTGGCGGCGTTTCCGCAGCAGACTGACGACCGCCTCGTTGGCGTAGATGATGTTCATATCGTCGTCACACATCATCACCGCCATTTGCGACCCCTCGCAGGCGGCACGCATGAAGCGGCCGTCCATCATCTCGTTCGGGTCGGTTTCTGGGGCGTCGGTTTGCGGATTGGCGGCCATGGGGGTGTCCTCGCTTGGCTTGTTCGTATGGCGCGCGGCCGAGTTGCGGCGGCGGGCGGGTTTGTTGGTTTTCGGCGTCTCGGTTTTCGGGCCGGACTTGGTTTCGGGGGCGGCTTCGTCCGAAGCCGGGCGCTCGCTCGAGGCCTCGTCGGAGCCCGGTTCGCGGGCCGCGCTGGATGGGTCCATCCAGCCCAGCGGGTCGTTGCCCAGCTTGTTGCGTTTGCGTGTGGTCATGGCCCGTGTTCTCCCTGGCTCGCGGCTCAGGCGTGTGCCGCCGTCGGGCGGGTGTTGGTTGGCGCCCCGGCCGCGATCAGGTCGGCGGCCAGTTGCTGGAAGTCCGCGGCCGCGCGGTGGCGCGGCTGGTACTCGAAGATCGTCTGCCCGAAGCTCGGGCTCTCGGCCAGCACCACCGACTCGCGGATGGTGGTGGGCAGCAGGGCATCGGCGAAGTGTTCGCGGATGCGCTCGCGCACCTCGCGGGCGTGGCGGCGCTGTTCGACAAAGCGCGACAGCACGATCCACTTGCGACGGCTCGTACCCAGGCGCGCCTCGATGCCCTGCAGGATGCGCATCAATCGCGACAGCCCGTTCAGGGCCAGGAAGTCTCCGGCGACCGGGATCAGCATCTCGTCGGCGGCGATGATGGCGTTCATACCCAGCAGGCCGGCCGACGGCGGGCAGTCGATCAGCACGAAATCGAAGGGCTGTTCCAGTCTTTCCAGCGCCTTCTGCAAGCGCCAGCCACGCGCGGCTCCACCCTCGTTCAGGTTCTCGACCTCCTGCAGCTGTTCTCCGGCGGCGACGATCTGCAGCCCGTTCCCGGCTTCGCTGAAGGCGTCCTCCAGGCGCGCGCCACCCTGCAGGACCTGATCCAGGCCGGCCGGGTCCTCCAGCCCGAAGGCCATGGAGAGATGCCCCTGCGGGTCGGCGTCGATCGCCAGCACCCGATGCCCGGCCAGGGCCAGGGCATGCGCCAGGTTCAGGGTCACGGTCGTCTTGCCGACGCCGCCCTTCTGGTTGATCACCGCGATGGTCCGCATGGTTCCCCGCAGCCCCCGGCTACGCCGTGGCCTCCGCTTCGATGGCGTCGGTGCTGGCAATCAGGCCCGGGCCGAGCAGGGTGTCGATGTCCAGCATCAGGATCATCTTGTCGTCGACCGTCGCCAGGCCGCGTACGAAGTCGATCCCGATGCGGGTATTGAAGTCGGGGGCCGGCTGCATGTCGTCCGCGCCTACGCTGTAGACCTCGGACACGGCATCGACGACGATCCCCATCACGCGCTCGCGGTCCTCGTTGATCACGCGCAGCATGATCACCACGGTGGTCGGGCCGTATTCCATCGGTTCCATGCCGAAGCGCAGGCGCATGTCGATGATCGGCACGATCATCCCGCGCACGTTGATCACCCCGCGGATGTAGTCCGGGGCATTGGGCAGCGGGGTGGGCCGTTCCCAGCCCTTGATCTCCTGCACCCGCAGGATGTCCACGCCGTATTCCTCCTCCGCGAGGATGAAGGTGAGGTACTGGTCCTCGCCGGCGGTGGCGGGGTCGTGGATGGACTGGGTTGCGTCGTTCGCCATTGCGTTGGGCTCCTTGATTTTTACGCCGCGCGGGTGTCGCGCCCGGAGGCCATCCGCGCGATCCCCGCGACATCCAGGATCAGGGCCACCTGGCCGTCCCCAAGGATGGTCGCGCCGGCGGTGCCGGGGACCTTGCGGAAATTGGTTTCCAGCGTCTTGATCACGACCTGCTGCTGGCCCAGGAGGTCGTCCACGCGCAGGGCGACGCGCTGGTCGTCGGCCTCGGCCACTACCAGCAGGGCGCGCTCCGGCAGCGGGCTGGGCTCGGCCCGACCGAACAGCGCGGCCAGATCGACGATGGGGATGTATTCGTCCCGCAGCCGGTACAGTGGCAGCTTGCCGAAGGCCTGCTTTACGTTCTCCGGCTGCGTCTGCAGTGACTCGACGATCGCGATCAGCGGGATCACGAAGGTCTCGTCGCCGATCTTCAGCAACTGACCGTCCATGATCGACAGCGTCAGCGGCAGGCGGATGGTCAGGCGCGAACCCTTGCCCGGTTCGGACTCCAGTTCGACGTTGCCGCCCAGGCCACGGATATTCTTCTTCACCACGTCCATGCCGACGCCGCGGCCGGAGAGATCGCTGACCTGGTCGGCGGTGGACAGCCCCGGCTCGAAGATCAGTTGCAGGATCTCGTGGCGGTCCAGTTGCTGGTTCGGGCCGACAATCCCGGCGTCGCGGGCCTTGGCCAGGATGCGGTCGGCATCCATGCCCTTGCCATCGTCGCGGATCTCGATGACCACGTTACCGCCGCGGTGGTAGGCCTCCAGACTGACCTGGCCGGTCTCGGGTTTGCCCGCCGCCGCGCGGACATCGGGCATCTCGATGCCGTGATCCACGGCATTGCGCACCAGGTGCACCAGCGGGTCGCCCAGGTGCTCCATGACCGTCTTGTCGATCTCGGTGTATTCGCCCTTCAGGGTCAGCTCGATCTGCTTGCCGAGCTGCCCGGAGATGTCGTGCACCAGGCGCGGGAAGCGGTTGAAGACCTGGGCGATCGGCACCATGCGGATGCCCATCACGCTTTCCTGCAGCTCGCGGGTATTGCGCTCCAGCTCCGCCAGGCCGGTGCGCAGGCGCTCGATCTGCGCCTCCATCTGCGAGGGGTCTTCCTCCAGCTGTTCGCTGATATCGGTCAGCATCGACTGGGTGATGACCAGCTCACCGACCATGTCGATCAGCGCATCGATCTTGCCGGTGTTCACCCGCATGGAGCTGGATTCCGCGCTGCGGTTATTGCCGGCGCGCGCAGCGGGTGGCTCGGCGTGGGTCTCCGTGGCAGGGGAATCCGGGGGCGTAACCGGTTGCTCTGCCACTGTGTCCGGGGCCGTCTCGGGGACGGCAAGGGGTTCGATCTCCAGGTCGCATTCGTCCTCAACCCATTCGAAGACCTCTTCGATCTGGTCGCGGGTCGCGTCCCCTTCCAGTTCCAGGGTCCAGGCGAGATAGCAGTCCTCCGGGTCGAAGGCCTCTGCGCTGTCCGGCAGGCGGTCGGTCTCGCAGTGCACGGTCAGTCGGCCCAGCTCCTCCAGCACCTCGAACATGCGCAAAGGGTCGTTGCCGGTGCGCATCAGGTCTGCAAAGGGCCGGAACCGGATGCGCCAGCCTTGCGGGCCGTCGCCGCCGGTGGGACCGGCCGCTTCGCCCGCCCCTTCAGACGTTGGGGCGGCCGGCGCGGGTTCGCCCAGATGGGCCTCGATCAGGGTGCGTACCTCGGCCACCTCGGCGGCGTCGGCCTCGCCGCCGTCACGGGCGGCATGCAGCTGGGCGCGCAGGATGTCCACCGCGCGCAGCAGCAGGTTCACCGTCTCCGGCGTCGCCTCCTGCTCGCCGTTGCGCATCCGGTCCAGCAGGGTCTCGACGCCGTGGGTGAACTCGGAGATCGCGCCGAATCCGAAGGTCCCGGCCCCACCCTTGATCGAATGGGCGCAGCGGAAGATGGTATTCAGGGTCTCCGGATCGCCGCCGTCCAGCGCCAGGAGTTCGGTCTCCATGCGCTCCAGCCCCTCGAAGCTCTCCTCGAGAAAGGCATCGACGAACTGGGCCATGTCGACCGACATGACTAGCGCAGCACCCGGTTCACGGTGTTCATCAGCTGGTCCGGGTCGAACGGCTTGACCAGCCAGCCGGTCGCACCCGCCGCCTTGCCTTCCTGTTTCTTCTCCGGGCCGGCCTCGGTGGTCAGCACCAGGATCGGGGTGAACTTGTAATCGCCCAGCTTGCGCAGTTCGCGGGTCAGTTGCAGCCCGTCCATGCCCGGCATGTTCACGTCGGTGATCACCAGGTCCGCCTTCGTCCCCTGGGCCTTGCCCAGGCCGTCGTTGCCGTCGCGCCCCTCGGTGACCTCGTGTCCGGCCTGCTTGAGGGTGAATGCGACCATCTGGCGCATCGAGGCAGAATCGTCCACCACCAGAACCTTAGCCATTGTGTTCTCCTGAATCGGTATCGTGTTCCTGCCCCGCACGCGCGGCGGCCGCGTCCGCACCGAGCGCCTGGAAGGCCTGCGTTAAGACGGCGCTTGCTCCGTCGATCGAAAAGCCCTGCGCATGGCGTGCCGCGCTGTGGCGTGCCATCAGCAGGACCTGAACCCCGGCGGCGTCGATATCGGCCACGGTCGTCGCGTCCACCTGAAGGTCCTCGCCGGCATCCAGCGCCACGCGCAGCTCCTGCCAGCAGGCGGTCGCGGTGTCGATGCGCAGGCGTTCGGGCAGCGCTATGGTGGTCATCGCCGTTACCTTTCCGTGAATTCGTTCACACTGTACAGGAGCTGTACAGATATTTCCCAGCTCCTTGTAAAAAACTTGTACGGCTGCGGGTGGGAAAACTTGAGGACGGATTCACATGGAAACGTCGGCAGCGCGCTGGACTTTCGTCGCGCCAGTGTGACCAGATGCCGTGTGCGCCCGCGCAAGCCCGCTTTTTCCATGCAACCTTCGACCCCGGTGAGATGCTGAGATGGAGGCCCGTTCGCTCTACCGACTACCGGCCGACCCGGCGGCCCGGCAGGCCGCCGCGGCCTGGCTGCGGACCGCCGCAGCCCGGGGGCCGGTGCTCTGGGTGGGGCGGCATGTGCCCGACGGCCTGCCGCACGTGGCGCCGGCACAGGCCGGGCACTGGCTGGGCCACGAAGTGCAGGCCCTGGTGTTCGAGGCCGGGGATCCGCTCGCCGTGGATGCGCTGGTCACCGCGGCCGGGCTGCTGCGCGGCGGGGGCACCCTGGTGGTCCTCGACGGCGTCACCGGTGAAGGCGCGTTTACCCGCCGCTGGCGGGCCGCGCTGGCCGAGGCGTGGGTGCGGACGCCCGCATCGGCGGAGGAATGGCCCGAGGTGCCGGCACGTCCGGCGCCCGCCTTTGCGTGGACGCCGGATCAGGCCGCGGCGCTGGATCGTCTCGCGCATCTTGGCGCCGACGAATGCCTGGCGCTGATCGCCCCGCGCGGTCGCGGCAAGTCGACCCTCCTGGGCGAGTTCCTCGGCGGGACACTCCAACACGGCGGGCCCGCGATCACGCTGACGGCACCGAGTCCACGGGCCGTGGGTGCCCTGCTGGCGCGCGCCCGCCGGTGGGTCGACACGCCGGAGCGTCTCTACCGGGCACCGGATATCCTGCTGGAAGCGCCCGAACTCGTGGATACCCTGATCATCGACGAGGCAGCGAACCTGCCGGTGGAGCGCCTGCTGCGCCTCGCCCGCCGTGCCCGGCGCCTGGTGTTGTCCACCACGACCGGCGGCTTCGAGGGGAGTGGCCAGGGCTTCCGGCTGCGTGCGCTGCCGGCCCTGGAGGCGGCGGGCTTCCGGGTGCGGTTGCAAGCCATGGCGACCCCGGTGCGCTGGGTGCCGGGAGATCCGCTGGAGGACTGGCTCGATCGGCTGTTCCTGCTGGAGGCGGAAAGCACGAGCCCGTCCGCCCAGGCCGTCCGTCTGCGTTGGACGACCGGGGCGGCCCTGGCGGGTTTGCCGCAGACCCTGGAGGCCGTGACGGGCCTGCTGGCGGATGCGCACTACCGGACCCGTCCGTCCGATCTTCTGCGCTGGCTGGAGGACCCCGGCGGGCGCGTGCTGTGCATGGAGGGCGTGACGGACGGGGCGCTCTTCGGCGTCGTGCTGATTCAGGAGGAACCCGGCCTGGATCGGGCCCTGGCCGAGGCGGTGTGGGCGGGTGAGCGCCGTCCGCAGGGGCAGTTTCTGCCCTGCACACTGGCTGCTCTGGGGGGCTTCGAGCTGGCGGCGGAGCGTACCTGGCGCATCCAGCGCATCGCGGTGCACCCGCGCTGGCAGGGGCGGGGCCTGGGCGGCCGCCTGCTGCGGGCGGTCGCGGATCGGGCCGTTGCCGAACGGGTGGCGTTGCTGGGGGCGAGTTTCGGACTGCAGCCCGCGTTGCTGCGGCTCTGGCAGCGGGAGGGCTACGTTCTGGTGCGCGTGGGCACCCAGCCGGACGCGGCCAGTGGTCAGGTCAGTGGCGTGGTCCTGCGCGCCCTCCGGCCCCGCACGGCCTCCGGTCTGCAGCCAATCCAGCGCGCCTTTTGGCGCGACTGGCCAGTCTGGCACCCACGCTTCCTGCCGGCATCCGCCGCGGCCATGGTGAGTGCGGTCCTGGAGGAAACGGCCCGGCCGTTGGCGGAGGCCGACCCGGCCACCGATCTCGCGGAGGTTCGAGCCTTTGCGTACCGCGCGCGGCCGCTGGAATGGGCGTTGCCGGCCCTGTTGCGGCAGCTGGAAGCAGCCCCGCCGGCCGATCCGGAAGGCCGCCTGCTGGCGGCGAGCCTGGCCGCGCCTATCGACTGGGCACGCCTGGCCCGCGAGCTCGGGGTGTCCGGGCGGCGCGGCGTCACCCGCAGGCTGCGCCGCGCCGCCCGGACCTGGCTGGAGGTACGTAGCCCGTAGACCGGGTCAGAGCCGGAACTGCGCCAGGGCCTGCTGGATCTCCTTTTCCACCTGCTTGAGTTCGTCGGAGGCGGCGCTGACCCGGTCGGCGGTGTTGGCCGACTGATCCGCCTCGTCGGAGATCTGCACGATATTGCGGTTGATATCCTCGACCACCGTGCTCTGCTGGCGCGAAGCGACCGCGATCTGCTCGGTCATCTCCACGATGGTGGTGACCGACTGCCGGATCTGCTGCAGGGCGCCGTTGACCTCGGCGGTATGCTCCATGGTCGACTCGGCCTCTTCCTGACCCTGTTCCATGGCCTTGACGGCACTGGTGGTGGCGGTCTGCAGGCGCGAGATCATGGACTCGATCTCGTCGGTGGATTCCTGCGTGCGGGTCGCCAGCTTGCGGACCTCGTCGGCGACCACCGCGAAGCCGCGACCATGTTCGCCGGCGCGGGCGGCCTCGATGGCCGCGTTCAGGGCCAGCAGGTTGGTCTGCTCGGCGACCCCGCGGATCACCTCGAGGATGGTCCCGATCTGCTTGGAGTCCTCGCCCAGCTTGGAGACGGTCCCGGCGGCCTGCTCGACGGTGCCGAGCAGCGAGGCCATGGACTCAATGTTCTTCTCCATGACCTCGGAGCCGTTGTTCACTGCATCCCCGGCCTCCTGGCCGGCCTGGGAGGTCGCGTCGGTGTTGCGCGCGATCTCCTCGGCGCTGCTTTGCAGCTCGTTGATCGCGGTGGCGACACGCTCGGTCTCGTCGCGCTGGCGCGAGACCGCCTCGCGGGCCTCGTAGGCCTCCTGGTTCAGGTTCTCGGTGGCGCGGTTGAGTGTCTCGGTGCTGCCGCGTGCGTGGCCGATGGCCTGGGCGATCTTGTCGGTGAAGCGGTTGAAGGCGCGGCCCAGTTGCGCGGTCTCGATCAGCCCGTTCTCGTCCAGACGGCGGCTCAGATCGCCATCGCCGTCGGCGATCTCCTCGAGCGCCGCGGTGGAGTGGGCCAGCGCGCGCCGCACGACCAGGATGATGAACACCGCGCCGGCCAGCCCGAGGATCACGCCGATCAGGGCCAGGATGCCCTGGGTCGTCTGGGTGGCGCGCATGTCGGCGGTCAGGGCGGCGGCGCTGCGTTCGGCGCGGGCAGTGATGCGCTCGCTGAGTCCTTGCAGATGATCGCGGGCCTCGACCAGCAGCGGGCCGATCTCGGTCCGAATCAGGTAGGCATCCTGCAGGGCCTGTTCGCTGCCGTGGATCTCGATCAGGTCGTCCAGCGCGGTGTTCTGGGTATCCAGGGCCCCCTGGAAGTCTTCCAGCGCGATCTGCTGTTCGAAGTCGAGATCGTCGAACTGGTCCATCAGCTGCGCGGTGATGTCGTTGGTGCGGGTGGAGAACAGACGCACGTTCTCGCGGAAGGCGTCATCGCGGAAGGCGATGAACCCGCGCAGATTGGAGGTGACCTGGACCACCGACATGCGCAGCTCATGCAGGGTGTCGAGACGGTCCCAGGAACGCTGGAAGCGCGGCAGGGCCATCTCGGCGTCGATCATCATGTTGGTCTGCTGGGTCATCTCGCGGCTGGCCGGGTTGGCCCGGGCGTTGGCGATTCCCAGGGCCGGCATGTTCTCGGCCGCGTTCTCCGCCACCTCGATCAGGCGGTCCTCGAAGCTGGCGAACTGATCCACCAGGCGGCGTACCTCGGTCGCGCTGGCGGCGAGTTCCTCGTCGGCCGCGATGACCGGATTCTCGTTCAGGGCCCGCGTGGCCGCATCGAGCTCGCGCATCGCGTTTTGCCATGCATCGCGATGCGACTGCTCCTCGCTCATCAGGTAGAAGCCGAGAAACGCCGCGCTCTCCTGCAGCAGCTGCTCGACATCGTTGACCCGGGCGACGGCCGGGTAGTCAGCCTGCGTGAGCTGCTCGACCCCCTGACTGCCCGTGCTCATCGCGCGCAGTGCCAGCAGGGAGTTGATGATCAGGATGGCGACGACCAGGCCGAACCCGGCAATCAGCAGCCCCCGAATGGAGAGTTTGTCCAGCATGCGATGACTCCTTCAGCGCGCCCTGTCCCGGGCGCTTCGCGAACCGGCCGCGGTCTCGGAGAGCGCGGACCCGAAAGGTGGCTATTCAACCCCTGTTACGGCAGACCCCCGGCAGAGTTGAGGGGTGGCCGGAAACCCGAGTGTAGACGCGCCGACGCTCAACCGGATTCCAGCTGCTCCCAGCGCTCGAAGCAGTGGGCCAGCTCGGCCTCCACGGTCTCGAGCCGCGCCTGCAGGTCGCGCATACGTTCGCCGTCGCGCAGGGCCTCGGGATCGGTCATCGCCGTGGTCAGTTCCTGTTGCTCGGTTTCCAGGGCCTCGATCCGGGCCGGGAGGGCCTCCAGTTCGCGCGCATCCTTGTAGGACAGCTTGCGCGGGGTCGCCGTAGCGTTTTCCGATGTCTGCGGCGATGGTTCGGGAGCGGGCTCGGCCCGCGGCTCCGGGGCGCCGGGGCGGGCGGCGGCCGCGGTTTCGCCCTCCAGCAGCCGCCGCGTGACACGTTCGGGCAGGTCGGACCAGCCACCCACGAACTCTTCCACCGATCCGTCGCCCGGCAGGACCAGGGTCGAGGTCGCGACATTGTCCAGAAACGAGCGGTCGTGGCTGACCACGATCACCGTCCCGGTGTACTCGATCAGGAGCTGTTCCAGCAGCTCCAGGGTCTCCACATCGAGGTCGTTGGTGGGTTCGTCGAGCACCAGCAGATTTGCCGGGCGCAGGAACAGCTTGGCCAGCAGCAGGCGATTGCGCTCGCCCCCGGACAGCGCCGACACCGGCTGGCGGGAACGTGATGGCGGGAACAGGAAGTCTTCCAGGTAGGACAAAATGTGCCGGCTCTCGCCATTGACCATCACCCGGTCGCGCCCCTCGCCGACCGCGTCCTGCACCGTGGTGTCCTCGTCGAGGTGCGCGCGCGCCTGGTCGAAGTACGCGATCTCCAGCTGGGTGCCCAGCTTCACGTGACCGGCCAGCGGCTCCATCTGTCCGAGCAGGCCGCGCAGCAGGGTCGTCTTGCCCGCGCCGTTGGGTCCGACGATGCCCAGGGCATCGCCGCGTTGCAGCAGCAGGTTCACGTCCCTGACGATGGGTTTTTCGTAGCCGAAATCGGCGTGTTCCGCCTCGATCACCAGCCGGCCCGAACGCTGTTCCGGGCTCAGCTTCATCTTGACCTGGCCGCTGCGTTCGCGGCGCTCGGCGCGCTTCTTGCGCAGGGCCTGCAGTGCCCGCACGCGCCCCTCGTTGCGGGTACGCCGTGCCTTGATGCCCTGGCGCACCCAGGCCTCCTCCTGCGCCAGCTTGCGGTCGAACTCCGCGCGCTGGGTGGCCTCGGTCTCCAGGCGTTCGGCCTGACGGCGGCGGAATTCCTCGATCGACGGCGGATGTTCATACAGCTGCCCGCGGTCCAGCTCCAGGATGCGGGTGGCTACACTCTCCATGAACTGGCGGTCATGGCTGATGAAGACCACGGTCAGGCCGCTCTCGAGCAGGAACTCTTCCAGCCAGCGGATCGCGGCCACGTCGAGATGGTTGGTCGGTTCGTCGAGCAGCAGCAGCTGCGGGCGCTGCACCAGCTCGCGTGCCAGCCAGACCCGGCGCTTGAGTCCGCCGGACAGCGCGGCGAACTCCGCCTCGGGGTCCAGGCTCAGGCGGGAGATGGTGGTCTCCACCCGGTTCTGCAGGCTCCAGCCATCGATGGCGTCGAGCTGCGACTGCACTGGCCCCATCTTCTCCAGGGCACCCATGTCGCCGCCGGCCGCGGCCTGGCTCAGGTGGTGGAAGCGCTCCAGCAGGCGCCCGGCCTCGCCCAGGCCCTCGGCCACGACATCGAACACCGTCCCTTCAATGCCCGGGGGCAACTCCTGGGTCAGGTAGGCGGTGGTGAGGCCGTCCTGGCAGGTGATCTCGCCCGAATCCGCCTGCGCCTCGCCGTTGAGCACCTTGAGCAGGGTGGATTTGCCCTCTCCGTTGCGCCCGGCGATGGCGACGCGCTCGCCGGGTTCCAGGCTCAGGTTGATGCCGTCGAGCAGGGCGGCCATGCCGTAGGCCAGGTGGATGTTGCGCAGGGTGAGCAGTGCCATTCGAGTTCCGGTCGCGAGCGAGTGTTGTAGCGGGCGCCAAGCCTATCACCTTGGCGTGCTGGGGCGTGCGGGTGGTTGCGTCCGGCCGCGTGCCATGATGTGGCTGGCCCTGGTTCGTCGTTCGGTGTTTACGGTGGCTCCGGCCGGTCGCCTGCCGATTTTTGGCTAGGCCTGGTTCGTCCTCTGGTGTTTACGGTGGCTCCGGTCCGCATACTGCCCGGCGCTGACTCGCCAGCGCGCCGCGCCCGTTGTTGATCAAAAACGGGCTTCTTTGCTCGTGCAAAGAAGTACCCAAGAAACACGCCCGACTGCCGCGACCCCGGCCCGCTGTGCGGGCCGGGGTTTCCCTCGCTCCGAGGGTTTTCGCGGGCGGCGCTGAACTCGCTGCGCCTTCGGCTCCGCTCAGACATCCAGCGCCTTTTTCCCCGCGAAAACCCTCTCCACTCGGCGCGACGACAATGGGGGATTCAAGGTCAAGACAACAGCCGTCCCGACGGTCGTGCCAGGGGAGGATGGCTAACTTTTCGGACATCTTGGGCACGCTCGGCCCTCGGCCGTTGCGTGCCGCGCCCGCAGGGCGGGCGCCAGGGGCTTTCGAGCGGCGTTGCCTATGGTTAGGCGCAAACATGGGGATGCGTTCGGTTTTGACCTTCGCCTCCCGTATGGAGCCCCTTGCGGAAGGGTTCTCGGGCCGGCCCGTTTTCTATAAATTCGGGGCGCTGGATGTCTGAGCGAAGCGCAGCGTAGCGAGTTCAGCGCCGCCGGCCCGAGGCCCCTGGAGCAAGGTTCCCGGGCGAAATCCGGGTGCCCTTCTTTGGGTCCTTTCTTGGGCAAGCAAGAAAGGACCTCGCGGCGCGCTGGCGAGTCAGCGCCGGGCAGTATGTGGACCGAAGGCACCGTGAACACCCGAGGCCGAACCAGGACCAGCCACCACGAGGCAGGCGGCCGGACGGAGGCACGTAAAACCGAGAGCGCAAAGCCTGTCTCGCTGGGGGCGAGGGCGAGAGAGGGGCGCGTGTCAGGCCTCGCCCATGAGCCAGGCGCTGGCGGCGCCGGCCAGACTCATCAGCGCGAGGACGAAGATCGCCACCTCGGTGCCCGCCAGCTGCGCCAGCAGCCCGAACAGCCCGCCGACCAGCAGCAGGGCACCAATGACCGTGTTGCTGACCGCGGTGAACGCGGCCCGGGTCTCCTGCGTGGCCATATCCACCAGATACGTCTTGCGCCCCAGGCGCACACCGGCATGACTGACCCCGAGCAGGAAGAACAACGCCGCATAGAGCCAGCCGCCGGGGACCAGTGCGTGGTCGGTATCCACCGGCACGAACCAGACGCCCACCGCGACCGCAATGCCAAGCCCGGCGGCCAGAAGGCCAGACAGGATCAGCACCCAGCGCGCCGAGCGGTCGGACAGGCGCCCCCAGACCGGGGCGCTGACCGCCGAGGCCAGGCCGCTGGCCAGGATCAGCAGCCCCAGGGTTCCGAGATCGCCGGCGGTGGCGTCCTCCGCGAGAAGGACGTAGAAGGGCAGGGCCAGCGCGGTGCTCATCAGCAGGGCGCGGGTCAGCACGAAGTGGCCAAAGGCGCGGTCGGTCAACAGCAGGCGCATGGAGCGGATGGCCTCGGTCACCGCGTTGCCGCCGCCCTCGGTGGAGCCCGGGTCCTCGCGCAGCCGGGTAAAGGTCGCGGCGGCCACCCACCAGGCCCCGGCCGAGGCGGCCAGCAGGGCGACGAAGACCCCGATGCCGGCCTCTTCGAGGTTCGCCAGCGTCAGGTAGATACCCAGGCCCAGGGTGAAGAAGCCGGCGAGGGAGGCGGCATAACCCATCACGGTTCCGCGCTGGTGCTTGGCGATGGTCTTGCCGAGCACATCCTTGGAAGCCACCGAGTTGATCCCCCGCGACAGGGCAAAGACGATCAGGAGCCCGAGGATGGCCCAGCCGGCGGCGGCGCCCTCCAGGGTCAGGGCGACGACAGCCATGCCGGCGACGGCCAGGCCGGACAGGACACTGCCCAGCACCCAGAAGCCCTTGCGGATCGCCCGGCGGCGAATGGAGGCGGCAACGAACAGTTGCGGTAGCAGCGAGCCGGATTCGCGGATCGGCACCAGGAAGCCGGCGAAGGCAGCCGGGGCGCCCAGGGCGCCGAGCAGCCAGGCCAGCACCAGCCGGGCCGAAGCGAGCTCGTCGCCAATCTTGCTCAGGGTGTTGGCAACCAGGTGGACAAAGAAATTGACCGGCTGGGCGCGGCAGGCGTTTTCGGGGATGTCCTTGCAGACGCGCGCGTCCTCGTCGCCGGCAATGGTTTCGTACAGTCCGATAATCGGGCGCGGAAGCTTGTCCAGGTCGTTGACGGTCATGAGGTCTTTCCGTTGCGTTGTCCCGTCATTGCGAGGAGCCGAAGGCGACGTGGCAACCTCCAGATGCTGGCAGGGCGGCGGGATCCGGTGGTGCCGGAAGGCAGATTGCCACGGTGCCTGCGGCACCTCGCAATGACAGGGGCGGGTGCGACGCGCTACCGGCGCCCGGCCAGCGGGTCGCTCGGGTCGACGCTGTCGCGGAACGGCTTGCGCCGGTCGAGGTTGGTCAGCTGATAGACGTTGCCCAGCCAGTTATTGATCACCGCCAGCGCGGTGTCGTGCCAGGTGTTGTCGAGGCGGTCCAGCAACAGCGCCTCGGGCAGGGCCGGGATCTCGGTGCAGTGTTCCAGGGCGGCCTCCACGTGCTCGCGGTGCTCGTCGAGGATAGCGGCGGCCTGCGGCATCAGATAGTTCTCTGGCAGCGGCGGGTAGGCGTCGCGTTCGCCCTGGATGTAGCGCACCACCTCGCGTTTGTATTCCTTGAGCAGGCTGATCGAGTCGTATTCCGGGTGGCCCTGGAAGAAGACCATGCGAAAGCCGTCGGGCGAGGCCCCCAGATGGATCCCGGACTGGTCACTCTCCACCAGCACGCGCAGGCCGTGACGCTCGAACTGTTCGCGCGAGACATCGTTGTAGCGCGAGTGCGGCACGTCGAAACGGGTGTTCACGCCAGTGACCAGCGGATGCCCGCGGTCCACCACGCGATGCGGGAATACGCCCCACAGCTTCTCGCCCATGTGCCGGCGGTGCTCGCCGTAGCGCGCCTGCAGCACGGCGTGGGTCGCCAGGCAGGAGCACAGCGTGGAGGTTACGTTCTCCCAGGCCCAGTCGACCACCTCGGCCAGCGGTTCCCAGAAGGGTTCCAGGGCCAGGTCCGGCTGGGTCACGTTGGCGCCGGTGATGATCAGCGCGTCGAGGCCCTCCTTCTTCAGGTCCTCGAAGGATTCGTAGTACTGCTTGACGTGGTCGCGCCCCTTCGGCCCGCGCTTGAGTTGCGGCAGGGTGAACGGGTGGATATAGAACTGCGCGATCTGGTTGCTCTCGCCGATCAGGCGAAAGAACTGGCGCTCGGTGGCCGCGAGGGCGGCGTCCGGCATCATGTTCAGCAGCCCGATATGCAGGGCGCGGATCTCCTGCTGCTGGGCGAAGTCGCTGGGCAGTACGGTCTCGCCCTCGCTTTTCAGGCGGGCAAAGGTGGGCAGGTCGGAGTAGGCGACAAGTGGCATTACAGACGCGCCTCCCGCTCCAGGGCCATGCAGACCAGGTCGTCGAAGTCGGCCGCGTTGCGCACCCGCGCCAGTTCCGTGGTGCTGATGGTGTAGCCGTGACTCTCGGCGATCGCCTCGTAACGTGGCAGGCGGGCACGGAACAGCCGCGAGAAGACCCAGCGCACAAACGCGTCGGGGTCGATCTGGGCGACGTAGTCCAGCCCCTCGTCGCGCATGTATTCGGCCAGCTGCTGGTCGAGGAAGGCCTCGCGGTAGTACAGCGGCTTGGGATCGCTCTCGGCGCGCTCGATCAGCTGGCGCTCGTCCTCGTCGGTCGCCTTGATGTAGAGGATCAGCGTGTGCTCCGCGAGGGTCTCCAGCACGCCGGGGCTGTCCAGCTCGCAGACCGAGCCGCCGGCATCGTTGACGAAGTGCGGATAGCCGAACAGCGTCTGGGACTTGCTGATGAAGTCGGGCACGTCGAGCATGGCCTGCACCTCGGCCTCGTGGTGCAGGGTCTGGCGGCGCTTGAACTCGGTCAGCGGCAGCCCGCCCAGCTCCGGGTTGCCGAGCTTGCCGAGGAAGCTCGCCACCGGGTGCAGGTTGTCCACCGTGATGTTGTTGATGATCTGGATCGAGTCCGAGCGCAGCAGATCGCGCAGGAATGGCACCGCCATCGCCTGGGCCTTGATGTTGTCCAGGATCGGTTCGCTCAGGTAGCGCGTGCCGATCCGGTAGTCGCCGGAGTAGTGGAACCAGTCCTCGCGCCGCAGCATGTTGGACAGGCGTGTCTTGCCGACACCGGACATCCCCAGCAGGGTGATGCGGCGGTGGTCCTGATTGCGGTACTCGTCGGGGGTCAGGCGCATGATGTTGGTTTTATCGACGCAGGATGAACAGGATACCGGCGATCACCGCCAGGCCACTGATGACGTAGTGGTCGTACTGGAACTGCAGCCCCAGCAGACCGCGCAGGCCGAACAGGATCAACCACAAGCCCAGCAAAATGTTTCCAAGCATGCGCATCCCTGCGTGTCTCCCGGTTCGTGATTAGCGGATCAACTGGCTCAGTTCGCGGAACTGCGGATCGGCCGCGTCGCGCAGCCATTCGAACAGCACCGATTCGTGATTGGTGATGATGGCGCCGGCGGCGCGCAGGCGCTCCAGTCCGTTGCGCTTGCGCCCGGTATCGCGCGAGCAGACTCCGTCCTCGACCACGAACACGGTCACGCCCGCCTCCAGCAGTTCCAGTGCCGTCTGGGTCACGCAGATGTGGGTCTCCGCGCCGGTCAGGATGATCTGGTCGCCGCGGGTCAGGCGGGTGTGCAGGTCGGGTTCGGCGCAGCAGGAGAAGGCCGTCTTGTCGGTGACCGCGCCCTTGCCGTCCAGCGCCTGCTGCAGGGGGGCGGTGACCTCGCCGAGGCCTTTGGGATACTGGCGCGAAACCTCGATCGGGATGCCGAGCTTGCGCGCCGCCTCGATCAGGCGCGCGGCATTGCGCTCGACCTCGGCACGGGCCGCCTCGGGCATCGCGGCCAGCAGGCGTTCCTGCAGGTCGATCAGGACCAGGCGCGAGCGTGCCCGCTCGCAGCGGGCCCGTGGGTTATGCGTGGCGGAGGTGGGCATTACTCCAGCAGGTCGTCGATGGCCTCGAGGTCGGCCACGCTCAGGCGACCGGCGGCGCGCTGCAGGCGCAGCGATTCGCCGAGGAAGCCGTAGCGGGCCTCGGCGTAGTCGCGCTCGGCGCGGAAGACCTCGCGCAGGGCGAGCAGGACATCCACCTGGGTGCGGGTGCCGACCTCGAAGCCGGCCTCGGCCGCCTCGAATGCGGACTGGGTCGAAACCAGCGCCTGCTCCAGCGCGCGCACCCGCGAGTTGTTGGAGATCACCGACAGGTAGGCGCTGCGGGTGTCCTGGGTGGTGCGGCGCTCCACCAGCGACTGGCCTTCCTGCGCGGCCTGGAAGTCCTCGCGGGCCTGGCGGGTCAGGGCGCTGACGCGCCCGCCGGTGTAGAGCGGGATCTCCAGTTGCACGCCGACCTGGGCGTCGGTGCCCTCGAAGAAGGCGCCTCTGGCATCAGCTGGTACATCCAGGCCGTGGTAGCGGTTCTCGCGCACCGAGGCGTTCAGGTTGAGCCGCGGCAGGCCCTCGGCGCGCTGGCGCTGGATCTGTTCGCGGGCGGTTTCCGTGCTCAGGCGCTGGGCGGCCAGTTCCAGGTTGTTGGCAAGCGCGATGTCCACCCAGGCCTGCGGATCGGCCGGGTCTGGCGGGGTCAGCTCGGCCTCGTCGCGCAGCATGTCCAGCTCGTCCCAGTAGGTGTTGGTGATCACCGCGAGCTGCTCCCGGGTCAGGTCCAGCTGGTTCGCGGCGGCGATGCGCTCGGCCTCGGCGATGTCGCGCTGGGCCTGGGCTTCGGTGACGTCGGTACGGGCGACCAGGCCGACATCGAAGCGGCGCTGGGTCTGTTCCAGCTGGCGCTCGATCGCCTCGACCTCGGCCTCGCGGAAGGCCAGGGTTTCCTGTGCGATGAGCACGTCGAAGTAGGCCTGGGCCACGCGCAGGATCAGGTCCTGGCGGGCGGCATCCAGTTCGGCCTCGGCGCGGGCGATCTCGAGATCCACCTGCGCCAGCTCGATGTAGTTGCGGCGGTCGTAGAGGCTTTGGGCCAGATTGACGCCGAAGCTGGTCTCGCGCCCATCAATGCTCGGTTCATTGCGGCCGTCGCGGTAGAACGCGCCGGCCTCGGCCTGCCCGGAGATCTGCGGCAGCAGGGCAGAGCGCGCGAGCGGCCGGTTCTCCAGCACGCTGCGGTACTCCGCCTCGGCGGTGCGCAGTTCGGCGTCTTCCGCGGCCGCGCGCTCGTAGACCTCCATCAGGCTGGAGGCGGTGGCGGGGGCCGAGATCACCAGGGCCAGCCCGGCGGCGGCGAGAAGCGACGGCAGACGGTTCATGGACGCGACTCCGGAGGATATTAGGAAACGCCTATCCTATCAGAGCATGTTCCGGCATGGGGCCTCCGGCGCGCGCCCCGTGCCGGGGCGCAGGCGACCGGCTCAGAATTCGAACGCGGGCTTCGGTTCGAAGCCGACCAGCGGCTTCACGCGGGTCTCGAACAGGCCCTCGTGGCGGCAGTCGTCTTCGGTGGTCCGGGTGATCAGCTGGGCCTCCATGATCGGGCCATCGCCAGTGACCACGAATAGCCGGCCGCCGAGCGTCAGGTAGGGCTCGAGGAAGTCGTCGTATTCGGTCATGCCGCCAGTGAGGATGATCGCGTCGTAACGCGGGCGCGGCGGGGTCCAGTCACGGGTCACCGTGGCGGTGCGCAGGTGGGCGTTATCGAGACCCAGATCCGTCAGGCGGTTACGCGCCGCGAGACGCAGATCGTCGATCCGCTCGATGCTGTCGACCCGGGCCGCGAGGTGGGCCAGGCAGGCGGTCACGTAACCGGAACCGGTGCCGATCTCCAGTACCGTCTCGGTGGGCTGCGGCGACACGGCCTGCAGCAGCCGGCCGACCACCACCGGCGGCAGGGTGTTTTCGCCGTGCCCCAGCGGGATCTCGGAATCCGCATATGCCAGGGCCTGATAGGGCTCGGGCATGAAGCGTTCACGCGGCAGGGTTTCCATCACGTCCAGCACGCGCGTATCGAGCACGTCCCAGGGGCGAACCTGCTGCTCGACCATGTTGATCCGGGCCTTGGCGAAATCCATCGCGGTTTCCTCTGTACGCTAAACAGCCGCGAAAGAGTACGTTCACGCGCCGAAACAGGCAAGTAGGAGGCCAGCCCTCTGGCCGATGGGGTCTGGTCAACATCCCATCGGCCAGAGGGCTGGCCTCCTACGGGGCCGAGCCCCCGTGGGAGCCTGCTTGCAGGCGAATGCCCCTGCCAAAGTCGGACGCGGGCAGGGGCTTCGCCTGCAAGCAGGCTCCTACGCGTCGGGGTGTTCCTCGAGGACCTCCGCAATCGCGCGGATGCGTTCGCGCTGCAATGCCTCGCCCAGGGCCTTGCCCTTGTAGCCCTCGGCCATCAGGGCCTGCGGTTGCACGGCCTGCGCGGCGGCCACCGCGCGGCGTACGGCATCGGCCTGCGGGTAGGGCTTGTCTTCCCAGCCGGTGCGCCCGCGGAAATCCGCCTCCACTGCGAGCAGGAAGGGCTCGACGTTCTCCGGGCGGCGCAGGGCGTCCAGTCCGTCCACCAGCTTCATTACGGTCTTCGGGCGCAGTTCGAACACGCGATGGACCAGGCCGTGGTAGCGCGCCACGCGCACCGCGAGGTCGCGGTAGCGATTGGGGATGCGCAGGCGTTCGGCCAGGGCGCGGATCAGGTCCACGCCGCGCTCTTCGTGGCCGTGGTGGCGGGGGAGGATGTCGGGGTCGGTCGTGCCCTTGCCGAGGTCGTGCACCAGTGCGGCGAAGCGCACCTCCGGGGAGTCGGACAGGCGGGTCGCCTGGTCCAGGACCATCAGCGTATGCACGCCGGTGTCGATCTCCGGATGGTAGCGCTCGGGCTGGGGTACGCCGAACAGCCGCTCGATCTCCGGGAACAGGATGGCGAGTGCCCCGGCCTCGCGCAGTACCTCGAGGAAGCGCCGCGGTGCGGGGCTCTTCAGGGCCTTCTCGCATTCTGCCCAGACGCGCTCGGGGACCAAAGCGTCGACCTCGCCGGAGGTGACGAGCTCGCGCATCAGGGTCAGCGTGTCGGGGGCCACCTGGAAGCCCCAGGGCGCGAGCTGGGCGGCGAACCGGGCCACCCGCAGCAGACGTACCGGATCTTCGGCAAAGGCCGGGGAAACGTGGCGCAGCCATCGGGCTTCCAGATCGTCCCGTCCGCCATAGGGGTCGATCAGGCGGCCGTCGGTGTCCTCGGCCATCGCGTTGATGGTGAGATCGCGGCGTTCGAGGTCGTCCTCCAGGGTGACCTCGGGCGAGGCATTGAACTGGAAGCCGTGGTAGCCGCGCGCGGTCTTGCGCTCGGTGCGCGCCAGCGCGTATTCCTCGTGGGTCTCGGGGTGCAGGAAGACCGGGAAGTCGCGTCCGACCGCGCGAAAGCCCGTGGCCTCCATCGCCTCCGGCGTGGCACCGACGACGACGTAGTCGCGTTCCGTGAACGGGCGTCCCAGCAGGCGGTCGCGAACCGCACCGCCGACGAGATAGGTCTGCATGGCGGCCCCGGGTTCGCGATCCGGGTCAGCCGCGGCCCGATCCGCGGTTGAGGGTGCGCAGTTGCTGCATGCGGGCCTCACGCCCGGCGCCGCCGCCACCCAGATAGCTGGGGGCAATGGATTCGAGCCGGGTCGGGCAGGGCAGTTGCTGCTCGCCGTCGCAGACCGAGTCGATGGTCAGCGAGGCGAAGTTGTCGCGCGACAACGGTTTGCCGGGCACGAATTCGAGCACGCTGGCCTGCAGCTTGCCGGCCCAGTCGGGCAGGCCGATCACCGGGCGCCGGTGACCGGAGACGCGTCCGACGTAGCGCACCAGCTCGGCCAGGGTATAGGTCTTCGGGCCGCACAGTTCAAAGCCCTGCCCGAAGGTATCCGGGTCGTCGAGGGCCTCGACGAAGTGCTCGGCCACATCGCCGACATACACCGGGGCGAAACGCGCCCGGGCGCGGGCCAGGGGCATCATCGGCGAGAACTTCAGCAAAGTCGCGAAGCGGTTCAGGAAGGAGTCCTCGGGGCCGAAGATCACCGACGGGCGAAAAACCGTGACCGCCAGGGATTCGCTGGCGAATACCGCCTGTTCCGCCGCGCCTTTGCTGCGCAGGTAGTGGCTGGGGGCGTCGTCCATGTCCGCCTTGAGCGCGCTCATCTGCAGGAAGCGGCGCACGCCCTGGGCCTCGGCGGCCGCCAGGGCCTTCTCGGTCAGCTCGGTATGGGCGGTGCGGAAACCGGCGCCGCTGTGCCCGCGCTCGTTGAGGATGCCGACCAGGTTGATCACCGCGTCCTGCCCCGCGAACACGCGCTCCAGGGTGGCGGGGTCATGGGCGCTGCCTTCGACCAGATCCACCTCGGGGTTGACCAGGAGATCGCGGTGGCGATGCGGACGGCGGGACAGCACGCGGACCTTCAGGCCGCGATCAATCAGTCGGCGAATGATGTGGTGGCCGACGAAGCCCGTGCCGCCCAGCAGGCAGACATTGCGAATCGAATCGATCGACATGGTGGCAAGGTCCTTCCGAAAGCGAATGCGGGACGTCTTATACTCGGGTGACCTGCATTGTTCAAACAAGCCCGTATTTCGGGCCCTGACGCCGAGGCACCGATATGCCCGAACTGACTGCGATCAATCCTGCCACCGGCGAGACCCTCGCGCGCTACCCGCGCATGAACGAGGAAGCGCTGGAGGCCGCATTGTCTCGTGCCGCGAGCGCGGCGCCGGACTGGGCGGCGCGCCCCGTGACGGAGCGCGCCGCGCGCCTGCGCGATCTGGCCGGCGTGCTGCGCGAGGAACGCGAGACCCTGGCGACCACTGCCACACAGGAGATGGGCAAGCGCCTGGCCGAGGCGCGGGCCGAGGTCGACAAGTGTGCCGCCGCCTGCGAGTACTACGCTGAACACGGCCCGGATTACCTGCAGGACACCATGATCGCCTCGGACGCGAGCCGCTCGTTCATTGCCTGGCAGCCGCTGGGGACCGTGCTGCTGGTGATGCCCTGGAATTTTCCCTACTGGCAGGCCTTTCGCCAGGCGATCCCGGCCACGCTGGCCGGCAACACCGTACTGCTCAAACATGCCTCCAACGTGCCTGGCTGCGCCGAACACCTGGAGCGGGTGTTCCTGGCGGCCGGGTTCCCCGAGGGCGTGTTCCGCAATCTGCCGGTGGGCTCCGACGCGGTGGAAGGCATCATCACCGACACCCGCGTGCAGGGCGTCAGCCTGACCGGATCCGAGGGGGCCGGCCGCGCGGTTGGGGCGGCTGCAGGCAAGGCGCTGAAATCCTCGGTGCTGGAGCTGGGCGGGTCGGATGCCTTTGTGGTGCTGGCCGACGCGGACCTTGACCATACAGTCGAGCAGGCGGTGCGCGGGCGCTTCCAGAACAACGGCGAGACCTGCATCGCGGCCAAGCGCTTCATCGTGGAGGAGGCCATCGCGGAGGCCTTCGTCGAGCGCTTCCGGGCCGCCATCGAGGCCCTGGTCATCGGCGACCCGATGGACGAAGGCACGAACATCGGCCCGCTGGCGCGCGATGACCTGCGCAGCGAGTTGCACGACCAGGTGACCCGCAGCGTGGCGGCCGGCGCTCGCCTGGTGGCGGGCGGCGAGCCGAGAGAGGGCGCCGGGTATTTCTACCCACCCACGCTGCTGGATGGGGTGGAGCCCGGCATGCCGGCCTTCGACGAGGAGACCTTCGGCCCGGTCGCAGCGGTCACCCGGGCGCGCGGCGCGGACCATGCCATCGAGCTCGCCAACCGCTCGCGCTTCGGCCTGGGCGGGAGCGTCTGGACCGCCGACCCGACCCGCGGCGAGGCGCTGGCCCGACGGCTGGAATGCGGTTGCGCCTTCGTCAACGGCATCGTCAAGAGCGACCCGCGCCTGCCGTTCGGCGGCGTGAAGGACTCCGGCTACGGCCGCGAACTCTCCGAACTCGGCATCCGCGAGTTCCAGAACGCCAAGACCATCTGGGTCGCTTGATTTGCCCCGCCCGGGGGAGGATCCGCGTCTCCCTAGTGGGCCGGCGCGGTCCTCGGCCGTGCGCGGTAGAGGCCCAGTTCGAGCCGGTTGTGGGGGTCGGCCTGATCACGCTTGGCGATGATGCGGGCGACCAGGGGCTCGTCGCGGTCGAGGAGGTCGGCGGCGAGCTGGTTCTGTTCGCGCGGCAGGTAGCCGAGCTGGTGGTCGATCCAGTCGATGGCAACGGCCTTGTCATCGTGCGGGTTCAGCCGCTCGCGGCGCAGGGTCAGGGCCTGGCCGCGCTTCAACGCATTCCACAGCTTCGGGGCGTCGTGGTGGCGGTAGCCGGCCAGCGGGATGGTCTGCAGCAGTTCCTCGGTGGTGGCGGTGGCGTTGTAGCGGCCGCGCTGGGCGTAGTAGCCGCGCAGTACGGGGGTGCGGCGAGCCTGGCGGTTGGGGGTGTTCGATTGCATGGTCGCGCTCCATCTGGGGGGTTGCGACCTTTGTAGCACCGGGGGTGGCTCACAGAATGAGCCACCCCGGCTAATCGTGTCTTGCGGGCCCCGGGGCGGCCTCCCAGTGCACGGGGTCGCCCCGCCGGATGGTGCCCGGCTCCAGTGGCCGCAGGCAGATGCCGCTGTCCTGGCGCAGGGCGCCGGCGAGGTTGTAGCCGACCACCTGGTTGAGCCAGCCGCAGGGCGGGCGCGGCCGTGTGATGGCAAAACGCACAACACCGATGCGCAAGGTTCCCGCGCGCGGGCTGCGCCGGAGGCCGCTGACCACGAGGTTGCGGCGGTGGTCGCCGGGCGTCGGGGTCGCGGGCTGGCGCAGGCGCCGCGCCCGCCGTGTGGCGCGGTCCAGCTCGGCGCTGCAGATCAGGGTGACGGGGCAGGACTCCACCGTGTGCCAGTGGCCCTGCCCGGTGGCGTAGCGGTCACTGGTCAGGCCCGCTTCGGTAACCTCCACGGCGGCGCAATCGTGCATGGGGGTGCCGGCCCGATCGGCGATCCAGATCGCTTCCAGCCGGCCGGAGACGGTGGCGGCCTTGCGGCGGGCCAGCCAGCGGCGCAGCATCAGGACGAAGCCGCGTATTGCGCAGCGGCCTCGCGCAGCGTGGTGGCGACACGGGTGCGCAGGCTTTCGGGGGCCAGGACCTCGACCCCGGGACCGTGGCGCAGGATCTCCTGGATCAGCTCGGTGGGATCCCCGAAGGGCACCCGCAGGTGGTAGTGGTCGCCCTCGAAGTGGCCGGTCTGGTCCGGGTGCCAGGTCTCGTCCGCGACCCAGCGGGCGTGTTCCGGGGTGAAGCGCAGCACCGCCCATTCCTGTGCGGGGCCGGTGAAGATGCCGAAGGCCGCGCCGGTGTGGCCATCCAGAGTCGCTTCGTCGATGTCGTGGTAGGGGCCGTCGGTCGCCCGGGTGGACCGGATGCGTTCCAGCGCGAAGGTGCGCAGGGCCCGGGCCTGCTCGCACCAGGCGATCAGGTACCAGTTGTCGCGGTAGTACAGCAGGCGCTGCGGGTGCACGACGCGTTGGGTGGCGGAGTCGCGGGCACGGCCGTGGTACTCGATCGCGATCGGTTGTTCGTCCAGGGTCGCGGCGGCCACGGCCTGAAAGCCGTCGCTGCGGTTGCCACGCTGCGCCAGCGGCTGGATGCGGATGCGGCGGCGCACGGCGTCCGGCTGGTGCCCGCCGCTGGCGAGCAGTTCGCGGATCCGCTCCTTCAGCGGCCCCAGGGTGGGCGCCAGCAGGCCCGGCTGTACGTCCTCCAGGAGCTGCTCCATGGTCAGGAGCGCGAGCAATTCGGATTCGTTGAACCACAGCCCCGGCAGCTCGAAGGCCGGCACATCCTGTGCGTAGCGGTAGCCGTTGGCCTCCGCGTCGTACTCGATCGGTGCCTGCATGAAGTCGCGCATGTACTCGAGGTCGCGCTTGATGGTCGCGCGCGAGACCTCGAGCGCCTCCATCAGGTGCGCCAGCGACGGCGGCTGGCGCGCCTGGAGCAGGCGGTGCAGATGGAAGATCCGCTCGGCGCGGTTCACGAAGTCAATGCAGGGGTGGACATTTCCGGAACGCTACGTGGAGAACCTGCCCCTTGGCAATGTCACGGGTTTTTTTCGTCGGCTGCGCCGCTCCGGGGCCCTGAGCACAGGTCATTCGTCGAGAGCGGCTGCGAGCGGTGGCGGGCTCGCAAGATGCCCCTTCCGGATGGGGATTGCGGTTGGGACGGTCGTCGCCGTCCGCAGGCCGTTTCATGGACGCGGGCATGTCCGGCCGAGGCGCCGGTGGTCTGCGCTGGACGGTGATACCTTCGAGGCAGGCCTCCAGGATGAGCTCGCGGATCGTTTCGTGGGCCTGGTCGCGGGCCTGCGGTCCGCAGCAATCGGTGGGGGCGATGATCCCGGTATCCAGCAGATCGCGGAGTTCCTGGCCGCGCCATTCGGCCACGATTCGGCAAGACGGCTCGTCGATGATCCGGAGCGAGGGGTCGGGGTTTTCCAGCCATGCGTCGAGCGTGAACATTGTGCCTCCTAAGAAATGAGAACCATTCGCATTCATAGTCGTCGAGGGAGAGGCGCGAGTCAAGCATTGAATGCGAGCGATCATGAAGATCGGTGGATTTTGTGGGCCGGTCCGCTTTCTCCGGCCCTGCCCGGGGCAGAGGACCGAGGGCCGTCAGTGTCTCCTCGGGGGAGCCTGACGGACTGACTCTGCCAGACGCGCAGCAGATCCGTCCCGGGTCCGACGGGCTTGCGGGTCAGGGGTGGTCGAGTCGTACGAGCAGGCGCTGTTGATCTCCCGCAACCGGCGGCGAGCGATGGACGGCTCCAAGCCCCCCGCACGTAGGTGAACGTTCGCCTTTCATGAGGATCACGGATCCGCTCTCAAGTGCCAAGGGCGGATGGCCTGCAAGAACGCCCTCGTTGTCGCCGCAACGGAGCCGGTCGCGGTTCAGGAAACGGTCGTCTGCATATTCGGTTCCGGGGCCGGTGTAGCTGCAGACCATCCGCAGCACGTTGTTGTCCACGTGAAACAGCGGGCATGGCTGGTGGGCCAGCACTTCGAGCTGGAGGCGGACACTGATCGCATGCGCGACGACGGCAAAGTTGTGCGCCAGGCGCTCCAGATCGTATGCCAGACGATGAATCCTGAACGGTGCCCGGTCGATGGCGCCGTGCAACCGTTCGCGCACCTGGTCCGGTCGGCAGTGGATGTCCAGAATCATCCCGGGGCCGCGGGAGAGCAGCGCCCGGGCCTGGTCCCGGAGTTGCGGATCCAGGCTTCGGCGCCAGATCAGCGCGTTCACATCGTGGCGGTGAATGCCCTTGAGCTCGGCGGCGCGGTCGACGAAGCGGTGCCTTGACGGCGCGCGCTCGACCGGGTGCGACGTTCGCGCAGTGTTCATGCGGTTACGTCCGGGCGGGACTCTCGGGTTTCCGGGGCATCCACCTCGGGTTCGGCGGTCTCGGACCCCAGGCGCCAGACCGGGAAGGGATCCGCGTAGCTCAGCCAGCGTTCCGGGCCTTCCAGCATCTCGTCGTCGGTGAGCAGGCAGGCGTCGAGACGTTTGCGCATCGCATCCGCGTCCATGTGGATGCCGATCAGTACAATCTCCTGGCGTCGGTCCCCGAATCGGTCATCCCAGACCGGCGCGATCGCCGTCTCCCACCAGTCTTCGTGGGTGGGGCGCTGCTCCGGGGATACGGCAGCCCACCAGAACCCGGCAGCGTGGTGGGTCAGCGCCCCGCCGGCCTGAGACAATGTGCCGGCCCAGTCGGGGCGCGAGGCCAGCCAGAACCAGCCCTTGCTGCGGATGATGCCAGGCCATTCCTCGTGCAGCAGGGCAAAAAAGCGTTCCGGATGAAATGGCCGATTGACGCGGTATACGATGCTGGAGATGCCGTATTCCTCGGTCTCCGGGGTGTGGCCACCCATCATCTCCTGGGCCCAGCCGGCGGCCTGGGACGCGCGGTCGAAGTCGAAGCGTCCGGTGCCCAGCAGGGACTCCGGCGCGACCTGGCCGTGTGTGGTTTCGATGATTCTGGCGTCCCGGTTAAGGGCGCGCACGACGCTGCGGACGGTATCCAGTTGTTCCGGCGACGGGCGATCCACCTTGTTCAGGACAATGACGTCCGCGAACTCGATCTGATCCACCAGCAGGTCAACGACGGTACGGTCGTCTTCCTCCCCCAGGGATTCGCCGCGGTCGCCCAGAAAATCGCTGGACGCGTAGTCCTGCAGCAGGGCACCTGCATCCACCACCGTGACCATCGTGTCGAGGCGGGCGACATCGTCCAGGGACTGGCCGTCTTCGTCGCGGAAGGCGAAGGTGGCCGCGACCGGCATGGGCTCGGAAATGCCGGTGGATTCGATGACCAGGTAGTCGTACTGCCCGGATTCGGCGAGGCGGCGCACCTCCACCAGCAGGTCGTCCCGCAGCGTGCAGCAGATGCAGCCGTTGGTCATCTCGACCATGCGGGCATCGGTACGTGTGACGGCATCCTGGCCGCCGCGCACCAGGGCGCTGTCGATGTTGACCTCGCTCATGTCGTTGACGATGACCGCGACGCGCAGCCCCGACTGGTTGTGCAGGATGTTGTTCAGCAGTGTGGTCTTGCCGGCGCCGAGAAAGCCGGAGAGGACGGTGACGGGAAGACGTTTCATGGTACCTCCAGGGAATCGGGATGCCCGGGCGTCGGAATGTGCCCGGATGGAAGGGTTGGGCAGGCTCAGCGCACGAACACGTGTTCGGCCTTTTCCTGGCGTTCCTTGACCTCGATGCAGAGGGTCGCCGTCGGGCGGGCCAGCAGGCGGGGCAGACCGATCGGTTCGCCGCTCACCTCGCAGTAGCCGTAATCGCCGGTTTCGATGCGATGCAGGGCCGCATCGATCTTTCGCAGCAGGCGGCCTTCGCGCTCCTGCACCCGCATCGACAGGAGGCGCGACTCCTCCATTGCTGCCCGGTCGAGCTCGTCCGGGGTGCGTTCGTTGTCGCGCAATCCGTCCCGGGCGCCCTCCATGTCAGCCAGGATCTCGTCGCGCATTTCGAGCAGGCGCTCGCGGAAGTACGCGAGCTGGGCCTCGTTCATGTAGGCCGCGGCAGGCATGGCCAGCAGTTCGTCGCGGGTCATGGGGTTCCGTCGGTTGCGATCAGGATGTTATACCATAACGTTTCGATTGCGCCCCGACAACACGGATCGGCCACCGTCCTGTGATGGGGTCGACCCGCCTGCAAAAAGGTGTCTTATGTCCTCTACCTGTGTGTCTCCGGCCTCGCCGGATACGGAAACCTCCGCGACCGATCCGCTACCGGATATTGCCGCGTCGGCTGCTACGCACGCCTCCGCGCTCGACTGGGTGGGTATGGAAGACATCACCCTTCCGCTGTATCTGACCGGCCAGCCAGTGATCGCCCGGGCAAGCGCGGGGGTGAGCCTCGACGACGCGGGCGCGCGCGGTATCCATATGTCACGGATCTACGGGGCCCTGCGACAGCTGGAGTCCCGCGAGCTGGACGTTGCGCGGCTGTGGGGCGTGCTCGAGGCGTTTCTGGCTTCGCACGATGGCCTGTCCAGCGTGGCCGAGGTTCGTCTGGCCGGGGAGTTGCCGCTGGAAAGGCCGGCCCTGGTCAGTGCGGCTGCGGGCTGGAAGCGCTACCCGTTCCGGATCGCTGCACGCAGCGAGTCCGGGGCGGTGTCCCTGGAGCTGGAGGTTCAGGTGGGGTATTCCTCCACTTGTCCCTGCTCCGCCGCCCTGGCGCGGCAGGCGATTCAGGAACAGTTCGACCGCGACTTCACGCGCTCGGCCGTGGATGCGGCAACCGTGCGCGAGTGGCTGGGCCGGGCCGAGGGGATTGTCGCGACGCCCCACAGCCAGCGAAGCGAGGCAACCGTCACGGTCGGTCTGGACCCGCTGGGATCGACGCTGCCCCTGCCCGATCTGATTGATCGCGTGGAACAGGCGCTGGGCACCGCCCTGCAAACGGCGGTAAAGCGCGTCGACGAGAAGGCCTTCGCGCTCGCCAACGGCCGCAACCTGATGTTCTGCGAAGATGCCGTACGGCGCCTGGACAGCACCCTCCGCCCGGAGTACTCCGCCCGCGGCTATCGCATCCAGGTTCGCCACCGCGAGAGCCTGCATGCACACGACGCCGTGGCGCGGGTCGTGCGTCTGCCGTCAGCGGAACGCTGAAGCAGCCAGTTGGAGCGTGGACCGCCACAAGGCGGTGGGGTTGGTCAGGCATCTGCCAGGTCGTTCTTCGGCAAGCGTGTGGACACGTAAAAAAGCCGCCGGATACGCAATCCGGCGGCAATGCTTACGGAGGTTGGAGAGACCGAAGGCAGGAAGTCACCTTTCGTCCTGGCGACACACAGCTGTCCGGGCTGCGCATCTAAATGAGAATCATACGCACTTGCGGTGCATTGTCAAGCGGACTGAGGCCTGCTCGGGCCCAGGGGTGGCGATGGCGTAGCCCGTGCTACGGCCCGGACGGCACTGACTGAGAGGTGCCTGCCGCGTCGGGCAGGCTGCGATGCCGGTCGGCCATCGGCTCGGCCGTGATCAGGTAATCCGCCCCGTGCCGCAGGCCCTCCTTGCTTCGGGCCAGCGGCAGGGCGGTTTCCCGCAGCGCCTCGATCTTCTGGTGCATGGCCTTTGCCAGGCCATCGTCATTGAAGTGCGACAGCTGGCGCAGGCACAGGTCGAGCTGGCCGTTGACGAAGCGCTCGCGGTAGTGAATCGGGAAATAGCGGACATCCAGAACCCGGAAGCCGGCGATTCCGAGATGGCGCATGACCCAGGACGAAGGGTATTCGCGATAGGGGCGGTTCCCCGCGAGCAGCAGGCAGGCATCCCGCAGGCGACCGATTTCGCGCACGATGCGGTCAGACTCGGTCTTGGGTTCGGTCAGTACATAGGGTTCCACGCCGACGAGATACAGCCGCTCGCCCACATGAGGCCGCAGTCGATGCAGCGCGCGGTCCTGCCAGTAGGGCGAGAAGCCCTCGATTGCTCCGATGAAGTAGTCGAGCAGGACGGTGTCGAAGCGCTCGCCGAACAGCAGCTGGTCCGACATCCAGTTGCCGACGAGGATGCGATCTTCGCGTCGTCGGTCTTTTCCTGCCGCCTTCTTCACCGTGTTCGCCATCTCCTGCGAGGCCGTGACGGCGGTCCAGCGCTCGGTCTCCAGCGCACAGATCCACTCGATGGATGCGCGTCCGGTTCCGGCATCGAGCACACTTCCCCAGGGTCGGTCGCCCTGCAGCTTCTCGATCGCCTGGAAGATCGGCGAGTGGGTGCCCTGGCGCTTCGGCCCGCCGGATGGGGTTGCACCATGGGGGGTTGGCTTCGGGGGCATGATTCTGCTCCGCGGTGACTTCTCGATCGGTTCAGGGACGTGACATTGCGAGCAGTCGGGCCGTCAGGGCGAGGCCGACATTGACCAGGACGAGTACTGGCGCAAACGGCTGATCCAGCGGCAGGCTGACGCTCCAGGCGATCAGGAAGCCCGCGAGGGCCAGGGCCTGGGCCCACAGGAATAATCCGCGCAGATTGCGTGCGAGATAGGCGGCGCCCCAGGCGGGCAGGAGCAGCGTGGCGAGGGCAGCGGGCAGGCCCAGCACCATGCTGCCCAGCACCACTGCGGCCACCAGCCAGGCGATCTCCGTGAGGCGCAGCCACGTGCGCGGGCTGCGCGTGCCGGGGACGTCGGGGGCGAGCTGTGCGTGTCGCCAGACGTGGTACAGCCCGGGCGCGAACACGAGGCTGGCCAACCCGAGCGCGACCACTGCCCATAGTTCGCGCGGTCCGGCGAAGTACAGCTGGCCCTCGGCCCAGGCGGCCGCGGCGAGGCTGGCCTGCGCGAAATTGGCGGCCAGCAATGTCACTGCCGCCAGTCCGGCCAGAAAAACGGCCAGCGGCAGGCGCTCGCGGTCGGGGCTGCGTTGCAAAAGGGCCATCACTGCGGCACCGAGTGCCAGGGCCACGGGCAGTACCGGCCAGTGCACGATCGACGCCAGGACGCCCCCGGCCGCGGCCCACTGCCCGAGCGCCAGGGCCTGCCAGACCGACCCGCGCAGGAACAGGCCGGCCCCGGCCAGGGCGAGGACGCCTGTGATCAGCAGTCCGGAGACAAACGGTTCGAACAGCAGGTCACCGAGCATCGAGGTAGTCCGTCAATGGATGGCTCTCGACCCCGACGGCCTGCAGGAACTCGTCGTCGTGGCTGGTCATCACCAGTGTCGTAGCAGCCGGGAGGGAGGTAATCAGGTCGACCGCATCGCCGCGCACCTCGGCGTCGAGGTGGTTGGCGGGCTCGTCCAGAAGGACTAGGCGTTCCCCCGGTGGCCGGTGGGCGCTGCTGTGCAGGGCCGCGGCCAGGCGCAGCAACTGCCACTGGCCGCCACTCAGGCGGTCGAGGCGACGATCCAGCAAGGCCTGCACCCGGGGTTGATCGGGCGGGGTGGCGCCCATCGCCCTGAACCAGTCGTGACCGCACAAGGGCCAGGGGTCCCGCCGGGGGTGGTCTTGCGCCAGCAGGCTGACACGCGTCGCGGGGCCAAGCCGCAGGGTGCCTGAGTGGACCCGAGCCTGGCCGGTTACGGCCTTCAGCAGCAGCGACTTGCCGATGCCATTGGGGCCGGTCAGGGCCCATCGGGCCCCCGTGGGTACGTCGAGGGACAGCGGGCCCAGCACCGGACGATCAAAGCCGAGGTGCGCGGCCTCTGCGTGCAGCGCGGTTTGAGGGGGCATGCGGACTCGAAATCGTTGGAGGGGCCTGAATGATATCGGGCCCGGAAAGCATTTTCCGGGCCCGATCGTGAGGAAGATGTTTCGCCCCGGGTTAGCGTTGGGGCAGCGTTCGCGCCCAGGTGGTCATCAGGTCCAGGTACCCATCCAGGCTGGAGTCGGCCGGCGGATCCAGAGGGACCGCATGGCTCGGCCAGCCCAGGTTGCGTTCGAGGAATTCGGCGCCGCGAGGCGGCTGGAACTCGGCGTACAGGACAGTGCCCTCGGTGCCTTCGAGATCATCCACGAGGCTGCGCAGATGGCGCGCGGTGGGCGGGATCCCCGGCGCCGGTTCCAGATAGCCGACGATCTCGACCGGCAGCCACTCTTCCAGATAGTCGAGGTCCTCGTGGTAGACCACGATGCGCTGCTCCGGCACGACCTGCTCGGCCAGCGTCTCGGCGTGTGTACGCAGGCGGTCGGCGGTGCGTTCCGCTCGCTCCATGAAGCTGTCGGCATGGTCCGGACGCAGTTCGCCCATGCGCTGGCCCAGTGCGAGGGCGAGTTCGGCCATGCGCCGCGGGTCGGCGTTGAAGTGCGGGTTCCCCTCTTCATGCACGTGCCCCATGTTCGGGCCATCCATGGTGATGGAGCGGCGCAGCTCGATCATGTCCGCAGCGCGGAAGTGCCCCGGCTGCCCGGAATTGATGGCACGGTTGCTGGCACCCCGCTGCGCGGCCGGCAGCCAGCCCTCTTCCAGGCCGGCGCCCAGCTCCAGCAGCATGTCGGCCCGGCGCAGGGCGGCCATGAAGCTGGGGCGGGCATCGAGATAGTGGGCGTCGCGGTCCGGTGGCGCGAGTACGCGGACCTCGGCCTGGTCGCCGCCAATTTCGCGGGCCAGGGCGCCGAGGCTGGAGGTGGTGGCGACGACGTTAAGACCGGCCGCGGCCTGGGCGGGCGCCAGGACCAGCGCGGTCAGGGTAAGGGCGGCGATGGAAATCAGCCACCGGGTGCTGCGGGTGCGAGTCTTGCGAAAGAACATGCGGGACTCCTTGGGGGATATGGTGTGCTAGCACGGTACCGATGCCGGCCGGATTGGCCGACACGGGCGGAAGCGAGCGGGCCCGGGCGGGCCCGCGCGAGTGGGCATCAGAAGCGATGGGAGCCGTGGGCGCCGAGGGCTACGTTCAGCTGCAGCATGAACTCCAGCCCGCGGTCGCGGTGGCCGTCGTCATCGATGAAGTCATTCTGCGACAGCTGGGCGCGCAGGAACACCGGCTCCACCGGGCGGAAAGTGACCTGGGCGGAGTGGCGATAGGAGGTACCGAAGGAGTCGCCGTCGCCGCGGCCGACGTCGTTGGTCAGGCCAAGGGCCTCGGCGCGAAGACCGGCCTCCCAGCGCGGGGCAAAGCCGTAGACGCCCTGGACGTAGATACCGTCCTGCTTGTTCTTGAAGCTTTGCTCGTTGCGCACGAAACCCACGGGGCCATTGCCGTCTGCCTCGAAGTTCACGTCACGGCGGTCGACGTCGATTTCGCGGTAGAAGTACTCGCCCTGCAGCCGCCAGTCGCCATGGCCGTAGGCGCGCCCGGCGCTGTACTTGTAGACGGCATCCAGGCCGGCGAACCAGGCGCTGCCGTCCCAGTCCTCGAAGCGGGTGGAGTGCTCGTCCGTCACCTGATAGCTGCGGGCGTAGCCACCGGAGACGCCGAACTGCGCGGCGTGGTCAGGGCCAAGATCCGGGCCGAACTTGGCGAAGGCGGTGACCAGGCGCGGGCCGGAGCGGTCCCGAAGAATGCGTTCCTGACCGTTGAGCGCCGACTGACTACCCTCGTAGTTGGCGATTCCGCTGGTTTCGCCCTGCAGCAGTTCCACCCCGAGTTGGGTGTAGGCCTCGGTCGGTGCGACCCAGGTGGCCTGGACGCCGGTTTCCTGGAGGCCGTGGTCGCCGAAGATGTACTCGTTTACCAGCGGACGGTCGACGAAGTCCCAGTCGTGGCCGTGGCGGCTGTTGATGTACCCGATATCGGACAGGAACTTACCGGCCTTGATCTGGAAGCCGCCGGGCAGGGCGCGGGTAGTCAGGTAGGCCTCTTCGACTTCGATGTCGCTGTCGTCGAAGCCGAGCATCAGCACGCCGTCGAACAGGTCGCCCAGGTTGGCCTGGAAGACCAGCTCGCTGTGGCCCAGGTTGAATCCGTCGTCGAAGCCATGATCGTGTCCGTGGTCGTGACCATGGCCGTGGTCGTGGCCATCGTCGAAGCCGGCGGGTTCGTCGATCCCGTGCGAGAGTTCGTTGTAGTAGACGCCTTCCAGGATCAGCGAAACGTCCAGACCCCAGGAACGGTCTTCGGACTGGGCGCTCCATTGCGCGGCAGCGGCCCCGGGGGCGGCGAGGGTCAGGGCGGTGAGTCCGGCAAGGACGGGGCGGGCGTATGGGGCGCGGGACATGTCGAGCTCCTTGTTGCACGGCAGACTGCAGCCAGGATCAGTGGGTCCGCCGATGAAGGTGAGTTGTTATAGCGTAACGTCAAGGCATGAACGTTATACAATAACAACTCTGGGTTCAACCCCGTTCCAGCCAGTCAGCTTGTGGCGGATCGGTCTCGGGGGAGGCCCGCGCGGGCGAACGCCGCGCGCCAGGGCTCCAGCTTTTCGGTCAGGTTCAGGCGGGCGTTGGCCGGGCTGGTGGAAGGCAGGCGCAGGGCCTCGACGTTTAGGGCGCGGGTCTCGTGGATGCGTCGCGCGCTCTCGGCGCCGTTGTGGATGATCACGCGCAGGCCCGGGGCCTCGCGGGTCAGGCGGGCCAGATCGTTGGGGACCGGTTCGCGGATGGCGCTGTCCAGGCTCCCCTCGCGCGAGCAGGCCCCGTAGACGTCCCAGAGGCCCACGCCGTGGTCGAGCAGGCGCTGGATGCGATCCGGGTAGTCCAGCTCCGGGAAGGGTTCGCCGAGGATCTGCCCGACAATGGGCCAGAACTGGTTGCGCGGGTGGGCGTAGTAGGCCCGGGCCTCCAGCGACGCCACGCCGGGAAAGCTACCCAGCACGACCAGTCGGGTATCCGCTCGCAGGATCGGTGGGAACGCTTCAAGGGTGGCTGAGCCAGCGGTCACAGGAAGGTGGAGCAAGCGGGCTGAGAGGGTGGGGCGGTGTCAGGCGCGGTCCTGCTGACTCCGACGGCAGTCGCCGCACTGGCCGTGCAGTTCCACCATGCGCGACTCGATAGCGAAGTCCTGTACCTCGGCCTCCTCTTCCAGTGCGCGGCTGGCCGGTTCCGGGGTGTGGAACTCGGTGATCTGGCCGCAGCCGTCGCAGATCATCAGCGCGGATTCGTGGCGCTCCCCGGGATGCGAGCAGGCGACGAATCCATTGAGGCTCTCGATGCGGTGGATCAGCCCCTGCTCCAGCAGGAAGGCCAGGGTGCGGTAGACCGTCGGCGGCTTGATGCTGTGATCGTCGGAGGACAGGGCGTGGATCAGGTCGTAGGCCTTGATCACGCCCTCGGTGCGCAGGATCTGTTCGAGGATGCGCCGGCGCTGCTCGGTCAGGCGCGCACCCTGGCGGGCACAGACGCGTTCGGCGTCGGCAAGGGCCTGTTCGATGTCCGGCGTCTGGGTCTCGGCGGCGGCAGTCATGCGCCTAGCATAGCCCAAACACTCATCGCGTCCGTAACCGCCCCGGGCATCAGGCGGGTTCGGCATCGGCCGCGGGCTCCGGGTCGGGCTGTTCGGGGCGCGTGGCGTCGGGACGGGCGAAGATCTCGGCGGACCAGCGGGCGCGGTCGGCCGCCGGTTCGGTCTCGCGCGCCACCATGTGCGCGTCCACGGCCGTGATGCGGTGGTCCAGGCCCTCGCCATTGGCGATCTGGATGGCGAGCCCCGGGCGAGCATTGAGCTCCAGGATCAGCGGTCCGCGGTCGGCGTCGATGACCACGTCCACTCCCAGGTAGCCGAGCTGGCTCAGCTCGAAGCAGCCCGCGGCGAGCTCCATCAGCTGGCCCCAGTCAGGAATCTGCAGACCGACGATGCTCTGCTCGCTGTCAGGGTGTTCGCGGCAGGGCTTGTTGTAGCGCACCCCGCCGATGGTCCGGCCGGAGCCCAGGTCGATGCCCGTGCCGACCGCGCCCTGGTGCAGGTTGGCCTTGCCGTCGGAGTCCTGGGTCGGCAGGCGCATCATCGCCATGACCGGGTAGCCGCGATAGACGACCGTGCGGATGTCCGGCACGCCCCGGTGCGAGACCGCGTCGAACACCGAGGAAAAACGCACCCGCTGTTCGATCATGGCGACGTCCGGGCGCCCGCCCAGGCTGTACATCCCTGACAGGATGTTGGAGATGTGGTCGTCCAGCTCGCTCAGCTCCATGGCGCGGCCGCCCGCCCGGCGCGGCCGGTCGCCGCGCCAGCCCTCGATCACCAGGATGCCGTCGCCCGCGGCGCCATGCGCTGGCTTGATCACAAAGCCGTCTTCGTAGTCCCGCAGCTGGCGGCGTACGTCGCGGATCTGGCGGTGGGTGCGCACGACCCCGTAGAGATCGGGCACCGACAAGCCGGCATCCAGCGCCAGTTTTTTGGTCTGCAGCTTGTCGTCCACCCGCGGGTAGAAGCGCCGGGAGTTCCAGGCCGCGATGTAGCGGGCATTGCGGGCGTTCATGCCCACGATGCCCTGTTCCTTCAGCAGCTTCGGGCGCACGAAGCGCGGGAACCAGGCCGGCATCAGTCGGGCCTCCGCATCGCGTCCTGGATACGGCCGAAGCGGAACAGTTCCGTCAGGCGGTAGCCGGTGTAACGCCCGAGCAGCAGGGTCACGGCCAGCAGCACCAGCAGCAGTTCCGGGAACACGAACAGCAGGTGCTCCAGCTGACGGTTGGCCATCAGGCCGTAGGCGGCGGCCGCCACGACCAGGCTGCCGATGCCCTGGGTAATGGCGTCGGCCGGCCCGTGCTCCTCCCATACGACCGACATGCGCTCGATGGTCATGGCGAGGATGACCATGGGGAACAGCGACAGCGCCAGGGCCCGCTCGAAGCCCAGTTGATGTGACAGCACGCTGATCCCGAGCATCAGCATGATGACCACGCTGACGACCGCGGCCAGACGGGGCACCAGGAGCAGCCGCAGGTGCTCCAGGTAGAAGCGCACGGCCAGGCCCAGTGCGACGATCAGGGTGAACAGGATGATCCCCGCCAGCAGCTGGGTTTCGCGGAAGGACAGCGCGATCAGCACCGGCATGAAGGTGCCGAAGGTCTGGATGCCGATCACGTTGCGCAGGAACACGATGATCATCGCACCCAGAGGCACCATCAGCAGCACGCGGTAGGTGTTCTGCGTGCCCAGCGGCAGGTTCAGGGTGGAGAAGTCGAGGATGCGGGTGTCCAGGGTGTCGCCGAAGCGCTGGATGGTCGCCAGGGCATCCTGCACCCCGCGCGAGACCGCGAACCGGACCTCGGCGGCCTCGCCATTGGATACCTCGAGCAGCGGGGCGCTGCCGTGCGACCAGACGACTACGTCCGCGGGATACTCGATCTCGCCGGTCTCCGGGTCGATGGGGACCCAGCGCCGGGTGTTGTGGACCTCCAGCCAGGTCTGCGGCTCGATGTCGCGGCGGCCATCGACCAGCCGGAGGGCCGTCACCTGGCGCGCGGGGATCCGCGCGGTGGCCAGCAGTTCGATCAGGGTCTCGGTGCGGCGCGTGCGGTTGTCGTCGCTCTCGATGAACACCGCCGCGTTGGATGCGGGGGCGGCGTTGGCGAGGTCATTGACCAGCACCGAGGCAAAGCTCTGGATATCCGAGGAACGGCCGCGTACGTCGTCGATCAGGGCATCGGCGGCGGAACGGAAGGGCTCGGTCCAGTCGGGTACGGCCACCGGCCCGGGGTACTCCGACTCGGAGCGGTCGTTGCCGTCGCGATAGAGCGTGGCGCGGTAGTAGAGAACCTGTTCACCGCGTGGCTGGCGGGTGGTCCACTGGGCCAGGCGATCCTCGGCCTGGGTAATGGAGTTCAGGCCGTAGCCGCGCGAGACGAAGCCTTCGTCCAGAATGGAGAAATTGGGCAGGCGATGCGGGATGCGCAGCTCCACCGTGGCTGCGCCGCCGGTGGGCTGATAGCGCACCCGTGCCTCCACCTGCCAGGTCTCGGCGGTGGCGTCCGGCTGCAGGGGCATGCCCAGCGCGCTGACCTTGTAGGCGAAGACCCCGAGCCCGACCGCGCTCAGCAGCACGATCAGGATCGGCAGGTGAAAGCGCTTCACTGGTCATCCGCCGCGCAGTCGGGCGCGCGCAGGTGTTTCTCGCCGGAATCGACCAGGATATGGCCGGCCATGTGGCTGCGACCGATCAGGGCCTGATAGGTCAGTGCCGTGCGGTCGATCAGGCTGGTGTCGGCGGTCAGGAGCTGGTTGCCAATGCAGAACTCCATGCGCACGACCGGGCGCTCCTGCGACTCGCCGCTGTGGCGCCGGATACGGACGATCCGTTCGATCGGGCGCTCGAGGGTGATGCGGGCGTCCTCGTCTTCCGGATCGATGATCTCGAAGCGGATCCAGTCCTCGCCGTCCTTTTCGAAGCGCTCCTTGTTCAGTGCGTTCAGCGAGGAGGAGGTCGCACCCGTGTCCATGCGTGCCTCCAGTACGACGTCTTCCTCGACGATCTGTACGTCCTCCACCGTGCCCAGGATGGCCATGGACGGGCCCGATTCGTGGGCCACGGCGGATTGCGCGAGGAACGCCAAGCCGAGCAGCATGGTCGGCAGGATGGAGTGGGTTAAGCTGGAACGACGGGCGGCTGGGGCAGTCACGCAGTCTCCTGAAGGTTACAAAACATCGAAGTCTAGCTGATCATAGTGGTTCACCCCTGTTAAGGGGTTCACAAACCCGCGGCCGTCTTCGTGCCGGCCGGTCACCGCAGTCCAGGAGTCGCCATGCACTGGGTAGTCGATCTCGCCGACCTGACCATGAACGATGTCGCGAAGGTGGGCGGCAAGAATGCGTCTCTGGGGGAGCTGCTCGGACAGCTGGGCGCGGCCGGGGTGCGCGTGCCGGGCGGGTTTGCCACCACCGCGGATGCCTATCGCGCCCTGCTGGCGAAGGACAGTCTGGATGAACGGATCAAGGCGCGCCTGGCGGATCTGGATATCGACGACATCGAGGCGCTGCGCGCCGCCGGGCGCGAGGTGCGCGGCTGGATCGAGCAGGCCGAACTGCCGGCCGAGCTGGAACAGGCGGTGCGCGAACACTACGCGCAACTGGGGGACGAGGTCCCGGTAGCGGTGCGCTCCTCGGCGACCGCCGAGGACCTGCCCGAGGCCTCGTTCGCCGGGCAGCAGGAGACCTTTCTCAACGTGCGCGGCATCGATGCCCTGCTGCAGCGGCTGCGCGAGTGCTTTGCCAGCCTGTACAACGACCGCGCCATTGCCTATCGCGTGCACAACGGTTTCGCCCATGACGAGGTCGCGCTGTCGGCCGGTATCCAGCGCATGGTGCGCTCCGACGTCGGCGCCAGCGGTGTGATCTTCACGCTGGATACCGAGAGCGGCTTTCGTGATGCGGTGTTCATTACCGGGGCCTGGGGCCTGGGCGAGACGGTGGTGCAGGGCGCGGTGAATCCCGACGAGTATCAGGTCTACAAGCCGGCGCTGGCGGCCGGCAAGCGCGCCATCATCGGCCGCACCCTCGGCACCAAGGCGGTGCGCATGGTGCTGACCGGGGATGGCACGCGCACCGAGGACACCCCGGAGGACCTGCGCCAGCGCTTCTGCCTGTCGGATGCCGACGCCGAGCAGCTCGGGCGCTTTGCGGTGGCGATCGAGCAGCACTACGGCCGGCCGATGGACATCGAGTGGGCGCAGGACGGAGAGACCGGCGAGCTGTTTATCGTGCAGGCGCGCCCGGAGACCGTGGAGAGTCGCGTCGAGCTGGGCGCGGGCGAGCGCTACGAACTGGCGCCGCACGAGGCGGAGCCGCTGGTCACCGGCCGGGCGATCGGCGCGAAGATCGGGGCCGGTGTCGTGCGCGTGCTGGATTCCCCGGATGCCATGCACACCATGGAGGAGGGCGACATCCTGGTCGCGGACATGACCGATCCGGACTGGGAACCGATCATGAAGCGCTCCGCCGCGATCGTCACCAACCGCGGCGGGCGTACCTGCCACGCGGCGATCATCGCCCGCGAGATGGGCATCCCGGCGGTAGTGGGCTGCGGCAATGCGACCGAGGTGCTCTCCGACGGGATGCAGGCGACCGTCTCCTGCGCCGAGGGGGATGATGGTCACGTGTATCCGGGCAAGCTGGAATACCAGGTCAAGAAGACCGACATCGGCGAACTGCCGGAGCTGCCGGTCAAGCTGATGCTCAATGTGGCCAACCCCGGCCGCGCCTACGCCTTCTCGCAACTGCCACACGCGGGGATCGGCCTGGCGCGGCTGGAGTTCATCATCAACGGCACCATCGGGGTGCACCCGCTGGCGCTGCTGGACTACGCCGAGGATCCGGGCCGCCTGGATGCCGAGGTCCAGGAGCGCATTGCCGAGCGTCTGCGCGGGTTCGATGACGGCCCGCGCGAGTTCTTCGTGCGCAAGCTGTCCGAGGGCATCGCGACGCTGGCGGCGGCCTTCGCGCCCGAGCCGGTGATCGTGCGGTTGTCGGACTTCAAGTCCAACGAGTACGCCCACCTGATCGGGGGTCGTGGCTACGAGCCGCAGGAAGAAAACCCCATGCTCGGCTTTCGCGGGGCTTCGCGCTACCGCTCGGAGACCTTCCGTCCGGCCTTCGCGATGGAGTGCGAGGCCCTGCGGCGGGTGCGCGACGACATGGGCCTGGACAACGTGCAGATCATGGTCCCGTTCGTGCGCACCCTGACCGAGGCCGAGGACGTGATCCGGGTGCTGGACGAGGAGGGGCTGCGCCGCGGCGAGAACGGCCTGAAGGTCGTGATGATGTGCGAGATCCCCTCCAACGCGCTGCTGGCGGCGCGTTTTCTCGAGCATTTCGACGGCTTCTCCATCGGCTCCAACGATCTGACCCAGCTGACCCTGGGGGTGGACCGCGACTCCGGGCTGGTCGCGGAGTCGTTCGACGAGCGCGACGATGCGGTGAAGGCGCTTCTGAGTATGGCCATCCGGGCCGCCCGTCGCGCCGACAAGTACGTCGGTATCTGCGGCCAGGCCCCGTCCGACTATCCGGAGCTGGCGGCCTGGCTGATGAACGAGGGCATCGAGTCGCTGTCGCTGAACCCCGATTCGCTGTTGTCCACCTGGGAACAGCTCGCACAGGGGCGGGAGCCCGGTAATGGCTGATGCCGCCGCCCAGTGCCCGCAGGTCTACCTGGTTTCGGACGGGACCGGGATCACCGCGGAGACGCTGGCGCGCTCGCTGTTCACCCAGTTTCCGGATGTCGACCCGGCCTGGCACCGACTGCCATTCGTGCAGACCCCCGGCCGCCTGGCCGGCGTGTTCGCCCGGGCCGAGGCCGGTCCGCAGCCGGCCCTGGTGGTCGCCACCCTGGCGAATGCCGACCTGCGGGCCGACCTGCGCCATTGCCCGGTGCCGGTGATCGATGTCTTCGGCGAGCAGGTGGAGCGACTGGAGGGCCTGCTGGGGGTCGCGTCGCAGTCCGTGTCCGGACGGGCCCATGGCATGGGCGACGTCAGCCGCTACGACCGCCGCATCGAGGCGCTGAACTACACCCTGGCCCATGATGATGGCCTGGCCACTCAGGATCTGTCGGTCGCCGACGTCGTGCTGCTGGGGGCCTCGCGTTCCGGCAAGACACCCACCAGTCTCTATCTGGCGATGAACTACGCCCTGTTTGCCGCCAACTACCCGCTGGTCCCGGAGGACCTGCACCAGGGCGATATCCCGCACATGCCCGAAGGGCTGCGGGGGCTCGGCGGTCGACTGGTGGGCCTGACCATTACGCCACAGCGCCTGGCGCAGATTCGCGAGGGGCGCCGTCCCGACAGTCGCTACGCGAGTCTGGCGCAGTGCCGGGCGGAATGCGTGGCGATCCAGGAGTTCTTCGACACCTGGCGGATCCCGCACCTGGACGTGACCGAGCTGTCGATCGAGGAGATCGCCACCCGGGTGCGCGACTGCATGGATGCCCGCCGCGGCGGCTGAGCCGCGCCGGCAAGCCGCACCGGCAAGCCGCACCGGACGCGTCACAGCTTGGCATCCCGCCGGGCTTGCCGGAGAATGGGCGCGGTTAACTCGCTGCACCGCAAGGAGCCCGCATGCCCGCCGCCGGAACCGGACAAGAGATCGCCATCTTCCTCGTCAGCGTTGTCTTCGGGATCTACATCATCCTGCTGATCCTGCGGACGATCTTCGGCCTGGTGCGGGCCGACTACTACAACCCGATCTCGCAGACCATCGTGATGCTGACCGATCCGCCGCTGCGGGTGCTGCGGCCGGTGATTCCGTCCGTGGGGCGGGTCGATCTCGCCGCGATCGTGCTGATGATCGTGCTCAAGTTCATCGAGATCTGGTTGCGCGTGCTCATCGTTGGCGTGGACGTGGGGCTCGGGCTCATCCTGGCCGTGGCGATCCGCGAGCTGCTGACCACCGTGATCTGGGTCTTCATCATCGCGCTGATCGTCGAGGTGGTGATGAGCTGGATCCAGGCCGGGGGCGGCGGCGCCGCCAACAACCCCATCATGCGCCTGGCCGGCGCGGTGAACCGTCCCATCCTCGGCCCGCTGCGCCGGGCCCTGCCGAACACCGGTGCGATCGATTTTTCGCCGATGATTGCCCTGGTCGGGCTCTATATCCTGCTGATTATCGTCCGCTCTTTCTGAATCCGCCGAGCGGGGGTCGGCACGCGCGCCGCCACCCCCGGTTTCAATCGCAGCAAAAGCGGCTAGACTCGAAGACAGGGGTACCTGAGAGCCTGTCTCCGCAGGGCCCCGCTTTCCCCATCAGGCAAAGGAGTCAGCCATGGCAAGAGTGCATCGGGTCTTTACCGGCTTTCTCGTCGCTTTGGCGGCGGTCGCTCTCGGCAGCTCGATCGCATCCGCCAACGAGGCGGAGTTCGACAATTACGTCGTCCACTACAACGTGATCAACACCACCTTCCTGTCGCCGGAAGTCGCGCGGGCCTATGACGTGCGGCGCAGTTCCAACCGGGCGATGGTCAACGTCAGCGTGATGGAGCGGGGCGATAACGGTCTGCAGGCGGTCTCCGCCGAGGTCACCGGGTCGGCCACCAACATGAACGACCAGATGCGCAACCTGCGTTTCCGCGAGATCCAGGATGGTGATGCCATCTACTTCCTGTCGGAGGTGACGGTTCGCAGCGGCGAGACCCTCGACTTCGCGATCGATGTCGCCCCGGCGGGCAGCGAACGCGTGCTGCCGGTGCGCTTCTCGCGCGACTTTTTCGTGGACTGAGCCCCGCCCGGGGCCTTCCGAATGATCCCCCGCCCGCCCGGGCGGGGGATCACATCGCCACACTCAGCAGCATCCAGACCCCATACAGCGCGACCCCGCCGCCGGCGATCCGGCGGACCCAGGGGCGGCGCACGAAGGCCGCCAGGCGTGCGGCGAACACCCCCATCAGCAGCAGATTGGGCAGCGTGCCCAGGGCAAAGGCACCCATCAGCGCGGCGCCCTCCAGGGCCCCGCCGGCGCCCAGTGACCAGGCCAGCACGCTGTACACCAGCCCGCAGGGCAGCCAGCCCCACAGCCCGCCGACCACCAGGGCCTGCCCGGCGTGGCGCACTGGCAGGAAGCGCCGCCCCAGCGGTTCGATGCGCCGCCACAGCACCCCGCCGGCCTGTTCCAGGCGCGCGAGGATCGGCCACCAGCCGGCGAGATAGAACCCGAGCAGGATCAGGAAGACCGCGGCGAAGCCCTGCAGGATCGCCTGACCGGCCGGCAGGCCGCCTAGCAGACTGGCCCCCAGCCACCCGGCCAGGGCCCCGGCAACGACATAGCTCGCCATGCGCCCGAGGTTGTAGGCCAGCAGCAGGTCCAGCCCCGGCCCGCGGCGACCGTGGCCCATGGAGATTGCGCCGACGATGCCGCCGCACATCCCCAGGCAGTGCACGCCGCCGAGGATGCCCACCGCCAGCGCGGCCAGCAGGGTACCCGGGTCACCCATCAGTGCGTGCCCCGGTCAGTCCGGATCGGCCGCATCGCCCAGGGAAACACTGCTTGATGTATACGCTCGCGCTCGAGTCGCTTTTGCGTGCGAACAAGGCGCGGTGACTGCCGTGCAGTCATTCTGCACAAGGGAACCGCAACGCTGTGCGCGCGCAAAAGCGGCCGAGCCCCTGCATTGAATGGTTTGTGGGGTTGGCACCCCAGGTTCCGCGATACGGCGTTGCGCCGCTTGCGGGTAGAACCACTACCCGCTGCACGACGCGCCTTGTCTCGAAGAACCTGGGGTGCCAACGCGAGCGTGTACATGAATCAGTGTTTCCCTAGGACCTCGTGCTTGGTCCGGATGAAGGTGGCGTGCGGCACGTAGAGCAGGTCCGCGAGGTGCCGGATGACCGCCTCCTGACGTTTGTGCAGGTCGCGGTTGGCCCAGGCGGCGCGCCACAGGGCGCGCAGTATGTCGGCCTTCTGCTCGGCATCGAAGGCCGCATTGACCTCGCGCACCATCGGGTGGATGGAGATCAGCGCGTCGCTCTCCTCCTGCGCGATCTCCAGCAGCGCATCGGCGGTATCGTTGTCCAGGCGGAACAACTCGATCAGGCTGCCACGTACCGATTCGAGCTCCTCCGCGCGCAGTTCGAAGTCGGCGCGGCAGACTTCCATGATCAGGGCCGCGGCGGCGCGCTGCAGGCGCTGTTCGGGATCGCCCTCGGCGCGATCGCTGCGTTCGGCGCCCAGCAGGCGCTGCCAGTGGCTGCGTAGTTGTTCAATCACCGCGTGGTCTCCGTCTACTCGCGCTGTGCGGTATGGTGCCCGAATGGAATCCGTTCGGCCCGAATCCCCCGATCTCCTCCTGCTCTCCGGCGGCATCGAGAGCAGCGCCCTGCTGGCGCAGTGCCATGCAGCCGGCCAGGTGCTGCGCGCCGTCTGGGTCGACTATGGCCAGCGCAATGCGGTCCGCGAATGGGCGGCGGTGGAGCATCTGGCCGGGGTCTACGGCGCGACGCCCGTCGCGCTGGACCTGCAGTCCCTGCGCGCGGCCTTCACCCGGCGCAACGACTGGGTCGGGCATGTGCCGTTGCCCCAGCGCAATCTGCTGGTGCTGGCGCTGGCGGTCAACCTGGCCGAACACCACGGTGCCGGGCGTATCCTTTTGGCCCTGAACCGCGAGGATCAGGGGCATGGGCCGGGTTCGCAGCCCGGGTTCGTGCAGCAGGTCTCGGCGCTGGCCGGGACCCTGGTCCCGCATCTGCAGGTCGAGGCGCCGCTGATCGAGCAGTCGAAGGCGGAAATCATCGCCACGACGGATCCGCTGGGGATCGACTGGCGCCGCACCTGGAGCTGCCTTCTGGCACAATCGCGCCACTGCGGGCGCTGCCCGCAGTGCCAGGCCCGGCGCGCCGCGTTCGCCGCGGCCGGCATCCCCGACCCGACCGACTACCGCGAAGCACCCCGATGACCGATGCCGCCATTCCCCGCCATGTCTCCGAGCGTCTGGAGATCGCCATCCTCACCGGCGAAACCCTGCAACTGAACTGGGCCGAGCCCGGTTCCAGTCAAGCCTGGTGGGGCAAGGTAACGCCCCGCGAAGTGCGCGAGGCGGAGGGTTTTCACTGGCTGGATGGCGAGTGCGAAGGCCGGTCGGTGCAGATCCGTCTGGACCTGATCCGCAACCTGCCGACCCCGGTCAAGTAGCTGCCGGATCGCCGGCCCGGTCTCTCGCGGCGGGCAGGCCGGACATCAGGTCCGCGAGCGACTCCAGCAGCACGAAGTCCTCCGAGTGCATGGGCTCGCCGCGCTCGTCCGGGTATCGAATGCCGCGCAGCTCTGCGATGCCCGCCCCGGCGGCGCTCGCCAGCGCCAGCAGGTTGTCGTCCACCAGCAGGGTGCGCTCCGGGTCATGGGGTGCGACCCGCTGCAGGCGCTCCCAGAACGCGGCCTCTTCCTTCGCGCAATCCAGATCGTGGGCGGAGACGATGGTGTCCAGGCGGTCGCCGATGCGGGTGAGCTGGTGCTTGAAGGCGTAGACCTGCGGATGGGCATTGGTCACCAGCACCCGCCGTCGGCCGGCACGTTGCAGGGCGGCCAGCAACGCATCGGCATGCGGTTTCAGGGCGATATGATGGGCCAGTTCGCGTTTCAGGCCCAGGATGTCCAGCCCGGTGAAGCGCGTCCAGTGATCCACGCAGTACCATTCCAGCTTGCCGCGCACCCGCTGCATCTCGTCCTCCAGGCGGCGGCGTGCGCATTCAGGGTCGTCCGGCTGGCAGCGGATGTACTCCCGCGGGATCAGCTCGCGCCAGAAGCGGTTGTCGAAGTGCAGGTCGAGCAGCGTGCCGTCCATGTCGAACAGCACGGTGTCGATGCGACTCCAGTCCACGGCGAGCGCGGGGGCGTGCGGATTTTTTTCGGGGTTTTGCGGGTCCACAGCAGACGGCCACATGATCGAGGGGATTGGTTATGGCTCTCATGGTACCCCAGGTGCGGTTTCTGCCCGCGCCCCTTCTTGCCGCGCTTCTGGCCCTGCCGGGCCCCACCCTGGCGATGGACCCGGATGATCCGGACTACGATCCGCTTGAGGATGATGCCCTGTGGGGCGAGACGGTCTCCCCGGACCAGACCCAGACGACCAGTCCGGAGCTGACGTTCCTGCTGGAGGAGCCGGACCGGACGCCGCATCACCACCAGAATCAGATCCGCATCACGGCCTCCTCCCTGGAGGACGGATGGGCCGATCTGCGCCAGTGCCACAACGATGTGGCGGCCATTCGGCGCATGGTCATTGTGTACAATGAGGCGACCATCGACGAACTCCAGGTCGAGTCCACCCGCAACATCGAATCCGCGCGCGCCGAGGGCGATCGTGTGGATCTGCGCGGGGTGGAGAAGGACGCCGAGGTCTGTGTGACCGCGCGCATGAAGATCGTCGAGCACGAGGGGGACGGCGTCTATCGCCTGGAGAACGGCCCGTTCGTTCGCCGCTTCCTCGACGGCTATTTCCCGATGCGCGTCACCATGGCCGTGAGCTGGGGTGATCTGGATCTGCGCCTGGCGGAGACCGAGCCGGCCGAGCAGGACGGGTTCGAGGTGGTGACCTCCGATCACGGGTTCATGTTCGACACCCTGTTCGAGGGCGAACTGCGGACCCTGGTGCGTCTGCGCAACAGCCACTGACCGCCCGGGAGGGCGCATGAGCCGAGACAAGCCGGATGTCCAGGGGCGACGCACGGTCGCCAGCAGTCGCCTGTTCGAGGTGGAAGAGCTGGACCTCGAGTTCAGCAATGGCGCGCGCACCTGCTTTGAGCGCCTGGTCAGCCGCGGCCATGGTGCGGTGATCATCGCCCCGGTGCAGGCCGACCGGACAATCCTCCTGATCCGCGAATACGCCGCGGGCACCCACCGCTACGAGCTGGGCCTGCCCAAGGGCCGCATCGAGGCGGGCGAGGACGTCCTGGCCGCCGCCAACCGGGAGATCATGGAGGAGGTGGGGCACGCCGGACACCGCCTGACCCACCTGGGTGCGCTGACCGTGGCGCCCGGCTACATGGCCCACCAGACGCATCTGGTGCTGGCCGAGGATCTCTATCCCGAGACCGCAGAGGGCGACGAACCGGAGGCGATCGAGGTGGTGCCCTGGTCGCTGGACCGCCTGACGGAGCTGGTTGCACGCGAGGACCTGACCGAGGCGCGTTCCATTGCCGCCCTGTACATGGTGCGCGATTACCTCGACGGATAGAGGCCTCCTGGCGCGTGCCGGTGTTCCCCCGGGGCCGCAACCCTGCCAAGCTAGGGGGAATGTTCCGGGAAAACGGGAGTTCCCCATGCATGCTCCGCCGAAGGATGCGGCCCTGACTGCCCTGATGCACGAGGTTTCGAGCCTGGCCGACGCGGCCGGCCACGCCATTCTCGAGCTCTACGAGACCCGTTTCGCGGTCACCGAGAAGGCCGACCACTCGCCGCTGACCGAGGCGGATCTGGCCGCCCACCGTATCCTGGTCGGCGGGCTGTCGGATATCGACCCGGACTGGCCGGTGTTGTCCGAGGAGGGGCAGGACGTGCCCTTCGCGCGGCGTCGGCAGTGGCCGACCTACTGGTTGATCGATCCCCTCGACGGGACCCGCGAGTTCGTGAAGCGCAATGGCGAGTTCACCGTGAACGTGGCGCTGATTCACAACCACGAGCCGGTCCTGGGCGTGGTCTGGTGTCCGGTGCTCAAGCGGCTGTATGCCGGGCACTGCGACGGGGTGGCGATCCGGCGGGACGAAGACCAGGCCCCGCGCACGATTGCGGTCGCCAGCGAGCGCATCGGCACGGATCATCCCGTGGTGGCGGGCAGCCGTTCACACGGGGCGGAACGCCTGAAGCTCGCGCTGGACCGGCTGGGCCCGCACGAGCTGGTCAGCATGGGCAGCTCGATGAAGCTGTGCCTGGTGGCCGAGGGCGCCGCCGATATCTATCCGCGCCTGGGGCCCACCAGCGAATGGGATACCGCGGCGGCCCATGCGGTGGTGCGGGCGGCCGGCGGCCGGGTGACCGACCTCCAGGGCCAGGAGCTTCGCTACAACACGCGCGAGAGCCTGTTGAACCCCGAGTTTCTGGTGTGCGCCGGCAACCCCGACGGCTGGCTGCGCCGCCTGGGATTGCCGGAGGCCTGAGGGAAACTCTAAGCGCGCGCCGCCGCGTCAGGCGGCGCCGTTGGTGCGCGACGGGGCGACCGGCTCCGGCGTGATGTCCCAGATCTCGCGGGCGTAGTCGCGCACCGTGCGGTCGATCGAGAAATACCCCATGCGTGCGACATTCAGGATGGCGGCCTCGGCCCAGGCGGCGCGGTCGGCGTACAGGGTGTCCGCCCGCGCGCAGGCCTCGGCGTAGGCCGCATAGTCGGCGATCACGAAGAAGGGATCTTCCTGGCGCAGGTAGCGACCGAGGTCGGCGTGGGTGCCCGGGTCGTTGCAGGTGAAGAACCCGGACTCGATCATCTCGACTGCGGCGGCGAGGCCCGGCTGGCCGGCCAGTATGGCCTCCGGGGACGGGCCGTGGCGGCGGTGCTCGACGACCTCGTCGGCGGTCATGCCGAAGATGAAGATGGAGTCCTCGCCCACCGCGTCCCGGATCTCGATGTTGGCACCGTCCAGGGTGCCGATGGTCAGGGCGCCGTTGAGCGCCAGCTTCATGTTGCCGGTCCCGGAAGCCTCGAAGCCGGCGGTGGAGATCTGCTCGGAGACATCCGCCGCCGGGATGATGATGCTCGCCGAACTGACCTCGTAGTTGGGGAAGAACACGCACTTCAGGCGGTCGCCGATGGCCGGGTCATGGTTGACGATGTCGGCGACCTCGTTGATCACCTGGATGATGCCCTTGGCCCGGGCATAACCCGGCGCGGCCTTGCCGCCGAACAGCACCACGCGCGGCGGGATGTCCTCGCCGGCGCGGATGCGGCGGTACAGGTCCACCACGTGCAGGAGTTTCAGCAGCTGGCGCTTGTACTCGTGGATGCGCTTGATCTGCACGTCGAACATGACGTCCGGGTTCAGCTCCACGCCGGTGCGCTCGCGCACCAGGTCCGCCAGGCGCTGCTTGTTCGCGCGCTTCACGTCCATGAAGGCCTTCTGCAGGTCGGCATCGTGGGCGTAGGGTTCCAGCGCGCGCAGGCGATCCAGATCGTACTGCCAGTCGTCGCCGATGCGCTGGCCCAGCAGTTCGGTGAGCGCGGGGTTGGACTGGATCATCCACAGGCGCGGGGTCACCCCGTTGGTGACATTCACGAAGCGCTCCGGCCACAGGTTGTAGAAGTCCTCGAACAGGGTCTCCTGCAGCAACTGGGTGTGCAGCGCCGCCACGCCGTTGACGCGGTGCGAACCCACCACCGCGAGGTGGGCCATGCGGACCCGACGGCCGTGTTCCTCGTCGATGATGGACAGCCGCGCCAGGCGGTCGTTGTCGCCCGGGTAGCGGTGGCGTACCTCCTCCAGGAAGCCATGGTTGATCTGGTAGATGATCCCCATATGGCGTGGCAGTACGCGTTCCATCAGCTCCACCGGCCAGGTCTCCAGGGCCTCGGGCATCAGGGTGTGATTGGTGTAGGCGAAGGTGCGCCGGGTCAGCTCCCAGGCGCGTTCCCAGGGCAGCTCGTGCTCGTCCATCAGCAGGCGCATCAGCTCTGCGACGGCGATCGCCGGGTGGGTGTCGTTCAGCTGGATCGCGACCTTGTCGGGCAGGGCGTCGAGGCTGTAGTCCAGAGCCAGATGGCGCTCCATGATGTCCTGCAGCGAGGCCGAGACGAAGAAATACTCCTGCTTCAGGCGCAGTTCCTTGCCGATCGCGGTGGCGTCGTTGGGGTACAGGACCATCGAGATGGTCTCCGACTCCGCCTTGTCCGCGACCGCGCGGATGTAGTCGCCTTCATTGAAATAGCGCAGGTCGAAGTCGCGGGTGGCCTTGGCCGCCCAAAGGCGCAGGTTGTTCACGTTGCGCCGGCCATAGCCCGCGGTGGGGTAGTCGTAGGCCATGGCCAGGACTTCCTCGCCGTCCTCCCAGGTGTAGCGGGTGGAGCCATCTGGGTGATGGTGCTCGACCACGTAGCCGTAGAAGTGGATCGGATACTTGCGGTCCGAGCGCGGGAACTCCCAGGGGTTGCCGTAGCGCAGCCAGTTGTCCGGGTGTTCCACCTGATGGTAGGGCTCGAATTCCTGGCGGAACATGCCGAACTCGTAGCGGATGCCGTAGCCGTAGCCGGGGTAGCCCTGGGTCGCCAGGGACTCCAGGATGCAGGCGGCCAGGCGCCCCAGCCCGCCATTGCCCAGGGCCGCGTCGTCTTCGAGGTCCAGAATGGTGTCGAGGTCGACGCCGAGATCGGCCATGGCCTGGCGGGCCGGCTCGAGGATGCCCATGTTGCGCAGGTTGGCCTCGAGCATGCGCCCGATCAGGTATTCCAGCGACAGGTAGTAGACGCGCTTGACGTCCTCGTCGGCGAACTGCCGGCGAGTCAGCAGGCGGCGCTCCACCATGCGTTCGCGGATGGCGAAGGCCAGGGCCTCCATCCAGTCGCGTTCGGTGGCCTGGCGCGGGTCCTCGCCGACCACGCGGACCACGGCATCGCGGATCGACTGCCGCAGACCCTCCACATCGTTGGGAAGGTTGGGCAGGTGGGTCACTTCGGGGGCGGCCATCGGGCGGATCTCCAGAAAGGGGGTAGAAGCGCCGATGCCCGGAATTATCCTTCCCGGGCGACGGCGCGATAGCCGATATCTGTTCGGCAGTATATATCGTCGAAATGAATCTGGTGTACGGCCGCGTAGGCCTTTTTCTGCGCGCTCTTCACGTCGGCTCCGAGGCCGACCACGCAGAGTACGCGACCGCCGGCGGTCACGATGCGACCCTCGACATCGCGGGCGGTTCCGGCATGAAACACGTGGGCGTCGGGATCGGCCTCCACGGTCTCCAGGCCGCTGATGACGTCGCCCTTGCGGTAGTCCCCCGGATAGCCCCCGGCGGCCAGGACCACGCCCAGCGCTACGCGCGCATCCCAGCGGGCCTCGACCGCGTCCAGACGCCCGTCCAGCGCCGCCTCGACCAGTTCGCTGAGGTCCGATTCCAGGCGGCTGAGGATCGGCTGGGTCTCGGGGTCGCCGAAGCGGCAGTTGAATTCCAGCACCTTCGGGTTGCCCGCGGCGTCGATCATCACGCCGGCATACAGAAAGCCGGTGTAGCGTTCGCCGTCGGCGGCCATGCCGCGCACGGTCGGTTCGATGACCTCGCGCAGGATGCGCGCGTGCAGCGCATCGGTGACCACCGGGGCGGGCGAGTAGGCCCCCATGCCTCCGGTATTCGGGCCATGGTCGCCGTTGTCGCGGGCCTTGTGGTCCTGCGAGGAGGCCAGCGGCAGCACGTGCTCGCCGTCCACCATGCAGATGAAGCTGGCCTCCTCGCCGGTCAGGAACTCCTCGATCACGACCCGGTTCCCGGCCTCCCCGAAGGCGTTGCCGGCCAGCATGTCGTGCACCGCCGCGCGGGCCTCGTCCTCGGTCTGCGCGAGGATCACACCCTTGCCGGCGGCCAGGCCGTCGGCCTTGACCACAATGGGCGCGCCGTGGGTGGCGATGAACTCCAGCGCGGCCTGTTCGTCCTCGAAGCTGCCGTAGGCGGCTGTCGGGATGTGGTGGCGGTGCATGAAGTCCTTGGCGAAGCTCTTGGAGCCCTCGAGCTGCGCGGCCTTTGCCGTGGGGCCGAAGCAGCGCCGGCCGGCGGTGCGGAAGGCATCCACCACGCCGGCGACCAGGGGTGCCTCGGGGCCGACCACGGTAAACGCGATGGCCTCGCGTTCGGCCAGGGCCAGCAGCGCGTCGATGTCGGTGACGCCGACGTCGACGTTCTCGCACTTGGCCTCGCGCGCGGTGCCCGCGTTGCCGGGGGCCACCAGGACGCGTTCGATGCGCGGCGACTGCGCCAGCTTCCACGCCAGCGCGTGTTCGCGCCCGCCGTTGCCGATTACCAGTACGTTCATCAGGACCTCAGTGGCGGAAGTGGCGCATGCCGGTGAACAGCATGGCGATGTCGTGCTCGTTGGCGGCGTCGATCACCTCCTGATCGCGCATCGAGCCGCCCGGCTGGATCACCGCGGTGATACCGGCCTCGGCTGCGGCGTCGATGCCGTCGCGGAACGGGAAGAAGGCATCCGAGGCCATCACCGAGCCGGCGACCTGCAGGCCTTCGTCCGCGGCCTTGATGCCGGCGATGCGCGCGGAGTACACGCGGCTCATCTGGCCCGCCCCGACCCCGATGGTCTGCTGGTCGCGGGTATAGACGATGGCGTTGGACTTGACGTACTTGGCGACCTGCCAGGCGAAGCACAGGTCCTTCATCTCCTGCTCCGACGGCGCGCGCGCGGTCACGGTCTTCAGTTCCACATCGGCCAGGCTGCCGCGGTCCGCATCCTGGACCAGCAGCCCGCCGCCGATGCGCTTGTAGTCCAGGCCCGGGCCAACGCCCGCCGGCGGGATCTCCAGTACCCGGACGTTCTTCTTGGTGGCCAGCGCGCGCAGCGCGCCCGGCGTGATCTCGGGGGCGATCACGACCTCGACGAACTGGCGGCTGACAATCGCATGCGCGGTGTCGCCGTCCAGCGGGCGGTTGAAGGCGATGATGCCGCCGAAGGCCGAGGTCGGGTCGGTCTGGAAGGCGCGCTCGTAGGCCATCAGCTGACTCGGCGCGACCGCCACGCCGCAGGGGTTGGCGTGCTTGACGATCACGCAGGCCCCGGCCTCGAACTGGCGTACGCATTCCCAGGCGGCATCGGCGTCCGCCAGGTTGTTGTAGGACAGCGACTTGCCCTGGTGCTGGCGGTAGCTGGCCAGGGTGCCGGGTGTGGGCTGCGGATCGCGGTAGAACGCGGCGCGCTGGTGCGGATTCTCGCCGTAGCGCAGGGTCTCGACGCGCTCGAAGGTGGCGTTCAGCTGCCCGGGGAAGGGCGCCGTTTCACCGTCCTCGTCGAGGGCCGACAGATAGTTGCTGATCGCGGCGTCGTACCGCGCGACGTGATCGAAGGCCGCGACCGCCAGGCGGAAGCGCAGCGACTGCGGCACCTCGCCCTGGTCACCAATGGCCGCGGCGATCTCGCCGTACTGGTCGGGGCTGGTGGCCACCGCCACGTCACAGTAGTTCTTGGCCGCCGCACGCAGCATCGCGGGCCCGCCGATGTCGATGTTCTCGATGGCATCCTCCAGGCTGCACCCGGGTCGGGCCACGGTCGCCTCGAAGGGATAGAGGTTCACCACCAGCAGGTCGATCGGGGGGATGTCCTGCTCGGCCATCACCGCGGAGTCGATGTCGCGCCGCCCCAGCAGGCCCCCGTGGATGCGCGGGTGCAGGGTCTTGACCCGGCCATCCATGATCTCGGGGAAGCCCGTGTGCGCGGAAACCTCGGTCACCGGAAGGTTGTTTTCGGCCAGCAGAAGGGCCGTGCCGCCGGTGGACAGAAGCTCCACGCCGCGCTCGTGCAGGGCGCGGGCAAGCTCCACGACGCCGGTCTTCTCGGAGACCGACAAAAGGGCGCGCTGGATGGGGCGGCTGGGGGTCATGCGGGGCCTCGGGATCGCTGCAAAAACCGCCATTATATCGAACGCGTGACGCCCGTGGAGGCGGCTTCGACCCGGCCGCGGCACAGCGGGAGGGCTGGGGCTCAACTTGTAATTTTTGCGCAAAACCTTCAGGGTATAAAAACGATTTCGGACACAACGCCCGCGTTCAGACGCAGCGCGAGGCGCCGTAAACGATCCCCGAGCCAGGCGGGATGGGCCCGCCAGACCACGGCTCGGCATCCGGGTAATGAAGAGCCCTCCGGATGTGCAGGATGAACCGGCCAGGCCGGTAGCGGGCGCTGCGAACAACGCGCCCGTTGCATTGCTACCCGAACACCAGGCCTGGCCTGGGCGGATCGGGCGAATGGCGAGACCGCCGGGACATGCGGGGGTCGCGGTTCTCTGCGTTTGCGGGGTGTTGTGCCGACGGATCGGCCGCGGGCCGTCCGTTCACGCTTACGACAGCAGCAAAAGCCAAGAGGAACCAGCATGGCAGCGAACATCAAGAATGATCAGGATTTCGGTGACAAGCCGACCGAACGTCGCGATACCGAGAACTACCTCAACGAGTACACCACCGGTTTCGTCGACAAGTGGGACGACCTGATCGACTGGGACAACCGCGCCAAGAGCGAAGGCACCTTCTTTATCGAGGAACTGAAGAAGCGTGGCGCCAAGCGCGTGCTGGACGTGGCCGCCGGTACCGGTTTTCACTCCGTACAGCTGCGCGAAGCGGGCTTTGACGTGGTGACCGCCGACGGCGCCCCGGAGATGCTCGTCAAGGCCTTCGAGAACGGCCGCAAGCGCGGGCACATCCTGCGCACCGTGCAGGCCGACTGGCGCATGCTCAACCGCGATATCTACGGCCGTTACGACGCCGTGGTCTGTCTGGGCAACTCGTTCACCCACCTGTTCAACGAACATGACCGCCGCAAGGCCCTGGCCGAGTTCTACTCCGCCCTGAACCATGATGGCGTGCTGATCCTCGACCAGCGCAACTACGACACCATCATGGACCACGGCTACTCGTCCAAGCACACCTACTACTACTGCGGCGACGACGTGCAGGTGCAGCCGGCCCATGTCGACGAAGGCCTGGCCCGCTTCCAGTATCGCTTCCCGGATGGCTCCGAGTACTTCCTGAACATGTTCCCGCTGCGCAAGGCCTATGTGCGCCGCCTGATGCGCGAGGTCGGTTTCCAGAAGATCGAGACCTACGGGGACTTCCAGGAGACCTATCGCGAGACCGATCCCGACTTCTTCATCCACGTTGCCGACAAGCGTTATATCGAGGGCGAGGAACGATGAGCGAGAACTACTCCGAGGTCGTCGAGACGGCTCGCGACTATTACAACAGCGAGGACGCCGACACCTTCTACAAGATGGTGTGGGGCGGTGAAGACCTCCATATCGGGCTGTACGAGTACAAGGACGAGCCGATCGGCGACGCCAGCCGGCGCACGGTCGCCCATATGTCCGACCTGCTCGGCGAGCCGCAGCCGGAATGGCGCGTGCTCGACATGGGCGCCGGTTACGGCGGTGTCGCGCGCTACCTGGTCGAGAACTACGGCTGCGAAGTCACCGCGCTGAACCTGTCCGAGAAGGAAAACGAGCGCGACCGCGAGATCAACAAGGCGCGCCACCTGGACCACAAGATCACCGTGGTCGACGGCAGCTTCGAGAAGGTCGACGAGCCGGACGCGTCCTATGACGTGGTTTGGTCCGAAGACTCGTTCCTGCATAGCGAGAACGAAAACAAGAAGAAGGTGATTCAGGAGGCCGCTCGAGTGCTGAAGCCGGGTGGCTGGCTGATCTTCACCGATCCGATGCAGACCGACGATTGCCCGGACGGCGTGCTGGACCCGATCCTCGCCCGCATCCATCTGGATTCGCTGGCTAGCCCCGAGTTTTACCGTGAGGCGGCCAAGGCAGCGGGTCTGGAAGAGGTCGGTTTCGAGGAGCATTCCAGCCAGATCGCGACCCACTACGGCCGCGTGAAGCAGGAGCTCGAGTCCCGCGAGGACGAGCTGAAGCACTACATCTCGCAGGACTACATCGACCGCATGAAGCAGGGCCTGCAGCACTGGGTCGATGGCGGCAACTCGGGCTACCTGACCTGGGGCATCTTCCGCTTCCGCAAGCCGGCCCGCTAGGTCGCGCTTGCGAAGCAGGGACCGAGGGGCTGGCCGCCGTCAGGCGGGCAGTCGCCTCCAGACCCCGTCCATGCGGCCTTCGAGCGGCTGGAAGCGGGTCTTGTATTCCATCTTCGGCGCCTGGTCGATCCAGTAGCCGAGGTAGACATGGGGCAGACCGAGGCGGTGCGCATGCGCCACCTGGGTCAGGATCGCGAGGGTGCCCAGGCCGCGGCGCGGCTGATCCGGATCGAAGAAGCTGTACATCGCCGACAGCCCCTGCGGGGTGCGGTCGGTGACGGCTACCGCGACCAGCGTGCCGGCCTGGCGGAATTCGATCAGATCCACCGGGCCGTTATGGTGGGCCAGCATGCCCGTGTATTCCTCGCGCCCCATCTGCTCCATGCCCCCGCCCGCGTGGCGGGCGGTCTGGTAGCGCGAGAACAACGGCATGTGCTCGTCGAGATCGGCGGCGGGCCCGGTGCCCGGCTGCTCCGGCGGGCGCCGGATCGCCACCGCGAGATCCTGATTGCGGTCCAGGCAACGGCGCTGGCTGCGATTCGGGCGAAAGCTCGCGACCGGAATGCGTACCGGCACGCAGGCGGCGCATTCGGGGCAGTGATGCCGGTAGACAAACTGACCGCTGCGGCGAAAGCCCTCGGCCAGTAGCTGGCCGAAGCGGGCACCGCCCAGGCTGACCGCGGGGTCGACCAGGAGGCTCTGCATCTCGCGGTCGTCCAGATAGGGGCAGGCCTGCGGGGCAGTGATGAACCAGCGGATTGGATGTTCCTGCATGGCGCTATCGTGACATCTCCGTGCACGGGCGCAAACAGGGGCATCCCAGACCGCCACGAGATACGAAAGAGCCTGCCGGAAGGGTGGGCTCCACGACCGGGATGGAACCCCGGCGTGTACACTTATCCCATTCGAAACCAATGGTGTACGGCACATGACGGCAACACGTAAAGATATCGAGAAGGCGCTGAAAGAGCGCATCCTGATCCTGGACGGCGGTATGGGAACTACCATCCAGCTGTACAAGCTGGAGGAGGCCGACTACCGCGGCGAGCGCTTCAAGGACTGGGAGTCCGACCTGAAGGGCAACAACGACCTGCTGTCGCTGACCCGTCCGGACATCATCGAGCAGATCCACAACGACTATCTCGAGGCCGGTGCCGACATCATCGAGGCCAACACCTTCAACGGTACCCGCATCGCGATGGCAGACTACCACATGGAGGACCTGGTCCCCGAGCTGAACCGCGAATCCGCGAAGCTCGCGCGCAAGGCCGCCGATGCCTGGACCGAGAAGACCCCGGACAAGCCGCGCTTTGTCGCCGGTATCCTCGGCCCGACCAACCGCACCGCGTCGATCTCGCCGGACGTGAACGACCCGGGCGCGCGCAACGTCGATTTCGACACCCTGGTCGAGGCCTACAAGGAGGCCGCCGAGGCCCTGGTCGAGGGCGGCGTGGACCTGCTGCTGATCGAGACGGTGTTCGACACCCTGAACGCCAAGGCCGCGATCTTCGCGGTGAAGACGCTGGAAGACGAGCTCGGCAAGGACCTCCCGATCATGATCTCCGGGACGATCACCGATGCCTCCGGCCGCACCCTGTCCGGCCAGACCACCGAGGCCTTCTGGAACTCGGTGCGTCACGCGAACCCGGTCTCCATCGGCCTGAACTGCGCGCTGGGCGCGAAGGAAATGCGCCAGTACGTGGAAGAGCTGTCGCGTATCGCCGACACCCACGTCTCCGCGCACCCCAACGCCGGTCTGCCGAACGAGTTTGGCGACTACGACGAGTCCCCGGAGCAGATGGCCGCGGACGTCGGTCCGTGGGCCGAACAGGGCATGCTGAACATCATCGGCGGCTGCTGCGGCACGCTGCCGGAGCACATCCGCGCGATGCGCGAGGCGGTGGAGAAGCATCCGCCGCGCAAGGTGCCGGAGATCGCCCCGGCCTGCCGCCTGTCCGGCCTCGAGCCGTGCAACATCACCGACGACTCGCTGTTCGTGAACGTCGGCGAGCGCACCAACGTGACCGGCTCGCGCAAGTTCCTGCGTCTGATCCAGAACGAGGAATTCGACGTCGCGCTGGAAGTCGCGCTGAACCAGGTCGAGGGCGGCGCCCAGATCATCGACATCAACATGGACGAGGGGATGCTGGAGTCGCAGGACGCGATGGTCCGCTTCCTTAACCTGCTGGCCGGCGAGCCGGACATCGCCCGCGTGCCGGTGATGATCGACTCCTCCAAGTTCGAGATCATCGAGGCCGGCCTGAAGTGCGTGCAGGGCAAGCCGGTGGTCAACTCGATCTCCATGAAGGAGGGCGAGGAGAATTTCATCAAGCAGGCCCAGCTGTGCCGCCGCTACGGCGCCGCGATCGTGGTCATGGCCTTCGACGAGGACGGCCAGGCCGACAACGAGGACCGCCGTGTCGAGATCTGCACCCGCGCCTACAAGCTGCTGACCGAGAAGGTCGGTTTTCCGGCCGAAGACATCATCTTCGACCCGAACATCTTCGCGGTCGCGACCGGTATCGAAGAGCACAACAACTACGGCGTGGACTTCATCGAGGCCACCCGCCGCATCAAGAACGACCTGCCGCACGCGCTGGTCTCCGGCGGCGTGTCCAACGTGTCGTTCTCCTTCCGCGGCAACGAACCGGTGCGCGAGGCGATCCACGCGGTGTTCCTGTACCACGCCATCAAGGCGGGCATGGACATGGGCATCGTCAACGCCGGCCAGCTCGCGGTCTACGACGACATCGACGAGAAGCTGAAGGAAGCGGTCGAGGATGTGGTCCTGAACCGTCGCGATGACGCGACCGAGCGACTGCTTGACCTGTCCGAGGAGTACAAGGGCCAGGGCGGCGGCAAGAAGGAGGAGAACCTCGAGTGGCGTGAATGGGAAGTCACCAAGCGCCTCGAGCACTCCCTGGTCAAGGGCATCGACACCTACGTGGTCGAGGACACCGAAGAGGCGCGCCAGGCCTATGACCGCCCGATCCAGGTGATCGAGGGTCCGCTGATGGACGGCATGAACGTGGTCGGCGACCTGTTCGGCGAGGGCAAGATGTTCCTGCCGCAGGTGGTCAAGTCCGCCCGCGTGATGAAGAAGGCCGTGGCCCATCTGATCCCGTACATCGAGGCCGAGAAGACCGGCACCGAGAACAACGGCAAGATCCTGATGGCCACGGTGAAGGGCGACGTCCACGACATCGGCAAGAACATCGTCGGCGTCGTGCTGCAGTGCAACAACTTCGAGGTCATCGACATCGGCGTGATGCAGCCGGGCGCCGAGATCCTGAAGGCCGCCAAGGAGCACGATGTCGACGTCATCGGCCTGTCCGGCCTGATAACCCCCTCGCTGGAGGAGATGGCCAACTTCGCCGCCGATCTCGAGCGCGAAGGCATGAAGACCCCGCTGATGATCGGGGGCGCGACCACCTCGCGCGCCCACACCGCGGTCAAGATCGAGCCGAACTACTCCGGTCCCGTGGTCTGGGTGAAGGACGCCTCGCGTGCGGTGGGTGTGGCCCAGAGCCTGATCAGCCCCGAACTGCGCGAGAAGTACGCCGCCGAGATCCGCGAGGAGTACGAAAAGCTGCGCGTGCAGAACGCCGGGCGCAAGAAAAAGACCCAGTGGGTCACGCTGGAGAAGGCGCGCGCCAACAAGCCGCAGATCGACTGGTCAAGCTATACCCCGACCAAGCCGAAGGCGCTGGAGACCGACAAGCTGCCGGGCGAGCCGACCGTGCTGCACCCGCATGGCGACGGCTCCGTGCTGCTGCGCTTCGACGACTACGATCTGAACGAGGTCGCCGAGTACATCGACTGGACGCCGTTCTTCCACTCCTGGCAGCTGCACGCGGCCTACCCGCGCATCCTGGATGACGAGAAGGTGGGTGAAGAGGCGCGCAAGCTGTTCAAGGACGCCCAGGAGATGCTGCAGCGCATGATCGACGAGAAGTGGGTCACCCTGCGGGGCGTGGTGGGCTTCTTCCCGGCGAACACCGTCAATGATGACGATATCGAGGTCTATACCGACGAGAATCGCTCCAAGGTGCTGAAGAAGCTGCATCACCTGCGTCAGCAGACCGAGAAGCGCCGGGGTCAGCCGAGCCACTCGCTGGCCGATTTCGTGATGCCGAAGGAGGCCGGCGGTCCCGACTACATCGGGGCCTTCGCGGTCAGTGCCGGTGGCGATGTCGACGCCAAGGCCGCGGAATTCGAGAAGGCCAACGACGACTACCACTCGATCCTCGTGAAGAGCCTGGCGGACCGCCTGGCCGAAGCCTTCGCCGAGTGCATGCATCAGCATGTGCGCCGCGAATTCTGGGGCTATGTCCCGGACGAGTCGCTCGAAAACGAGGACCTGATCGAGGAGAAGTACCAGGGTATCCGCCCGGCCCCGGGTTACCCGGCGTGCCCGGAGCACACCGAGAAGTCCACCCTGTGGGAGCTCCTGCAGCCGGAAGAGAACGCTGGCATGACGCTCACCGAGAGCTACGCCATGCTGCCGGTCTCGGCCGTGTCCGGCTGGTACTTCGCACATCCGGAGTCGCGCTACTTCGGTCTCGGCAAGGTCAACCGCGACCAGGTCGAGGACTACGCGAAGCGCAAGGGTATGTCGTTCGAGGAGGCCGAGCGCTGGCTCGCGCCGAACATTGGCTATGACGACAGCGACGAGGCCAAGGCGGAAGCCAAGGCCGAGCGCGAGGCCCGGACCGCGTAACGCCCCGGTCCCGTCTCCGGACCGACCCGTGCGAGCGGGCGGGTCCGGCAAACTGCGAGCCCCGCATCAGGGAATCCCCGGTGCGGGGCTCGCTTTGTCTGGGTGGCCGCGCCAAACTGTTCGGGTCCGCCCGCAACCGGAGTTCGTGCATGTCCGCCCATGAACCCGCGATCGACGCCCGACCGGCGATGTTCCGCAATCACCCGTTCGGTTTCATCCTCAGCCTGGTCCTGATCCCGGCCTTCGGGCTTGGCTTGCTGATCCTGCTTTGGTGGTACCTGCAGACCCGCTCGGTACGGCTGCGCATCGATGCCGACCAGGTGCATCTCGAGCGCGGTCTGTTGTCGAAGTCGCATGTGGATCTGGATATCGGCCAGATCCGCACGGTGAAGGTGGACCAGAGCTTTTTCGACCGCATCTTCCGGGTGGGCCGCATCGCGGTGTACACCACTGGCGACAACCCGGAGTTCCGGGTCACCGGCATCCCCGACCCCAATCGCGTGCGCGAGTACGTGCGCGGTCGCCGCGAGGCCCTGGCATGAGCCGGAGCGATCGCTCCGACAGCCGCCTGGCGCTGCGCATCCTGTTGGGCACATCGGCGCTGGTCGCGTTGCTGGTGGCCCTGCTGGTGCTGGCGGCGGCGGTCTCCCTGCCGGGGCTGTCGGACTGGGTGGCGATGACCTTCGACGACGGCATGGGCCTGAAGAACGCCGCGCTGGTCGCGGCCATCGTGTCGGTCCTTATCTCGATCGTGTTTGCCCTGGCCGCCGGCGAGGGCCTCATCGGGGAACTGCAGTTCATGATCCCCGGCTTTTTCCTGTTCTTCGTCTTCTTCTGGCTGATGCTGGCCTGGATCTTTTGATCCCGGCCGGTGCACCGTGCATCCTGCGTTTCCTTCTCAATCCCCGGAGCCCCGAGCGTGACGACCGACGCGGACAACGAATCCAATCCCCAGCACCACCTGACCCTGCGGCCGACCCGGATCGAGGACTACGAGGACATCCGCGAGATCATGGAGCGGGTCTATCACGACCTGGACGGCGCCTGGAGCGAGGCGCAGTTCCGCTCCCAGGTGAAGCGTTTTCCCGAGGGCCAGATCTGCATCGAGGACAACGGCAAGGTGGTGGCCGCGGCGATCAGCCTGATCGTCGAATACAAGCGCTTCGGCGATCACCACAACTACTGGCAGATCACTGGCAACGGCTTCCTGACCACCCATGACCCGGACGGCGACACCCTCTACGGCGTGGATATCTTCGTGCATCCGGACTATCGCGGGCTGCGCCTGGGGCGGCGGCTGTACGATGCGCGCAAGGAGCTGTGCGAGAAGCTGAACCTGCGGGCGATCGTCGCCGGCGGGCGCATCCCCGGCTACGAGCAGTACCGCGACGAGCTGACCCCGCAGCAGTACGTGCGCCGGGTGAAGAACCACGAGATCACCGATCCGATCCTGACCTTTCAGCTGGCGAACGACTTCCACGTCCGCAAGATCATCACCAACTACCTGCCGGACGACGAGAAGTCCGGGGCCTACGCCACCCTGATCGAGTGGCTTAACATCTACTACGAGGAGAAGGAGAAGCTGATCGGCGGCAGCCGCTCGGACGTGCGCATCGGCGTGGTCCAGTGGCAGATGCGCCCGACGGTGGATCTCGATGCCCTGTTCCAGCAGGTGGAGTACTTCGTGGATGCGGTCTCCGGCTACCGCGCGGATTGCGTGCTGTTCCCGGAATTCTTCAACGGCCCGCTGATGGGGGCGTTCAACCAGGACTACCCGGCCGAGGCCGTGCGCCGCCTGGCCGAATACACCGAGGCGGTGCGCGAGGAGATGGTGCGCCTGGCGCTGGCCTACAACATCAACATCGTGGCCGGCTCGATGCCCGAATACACCGAGGACGTGCTGCGCAATGTCTCCTACCTGTGCCGCCGCGACGGTACCTGGGATCGTCAGTACAAGGTCCACGTGACCCCCGACGAGGTCTCCTACTGGGGGCTGCAGGGCGGGGACGAGGTGCATGTCTTCGACACCGACTTCGGCAAGATCGGCATCCTGATCTGCTACGACGTGGAATTCCCCGAACTGCCCCGGGTGATGGCCGATCATGGCCTGCAGATCCTGTTCGTCCCCTACTGGACCGACACCAAGAACGCCTACCTTCGGGTGCGGCGCTGTGCCCAGGCACGCGCCATCGAGAACGAGTGCTACGTGGTGATGTCCGGCTCGGTGGGCAACCTGCCCAAGGTCGAGAACATGGACATGCAATATTCCCAGGCCGCCGTCTTCACCCCGTCCGACTTCGCCTTCCCGCATGACGCGGTGGCGGCGGAGGCGACTCCGAATACCGAGATGACGCTGATCGTGGACCTCGACCTCGATAACCTGAAGGAGCTGCGCAACCACGGCTCGGTGCGCAACCTGCGCGACCGCCGCCGGGATCTCTACTCGGTCAAGTGGAAGTCCAAGCCAGTGTAGCCCGCGCGGACAAAACGTGAACGCGTTCCGGTTGCCCGTTGGCTGCCACTGGCATCCGGAGGCCGCGCCCCTTAGTCTTGCTGGTACAGGGAGCATCGGTCGCGGTCCGTCGGCCATGATCGAGGCCGCGCCGTCACTGGACGGGCGGATGTCAGTCAGGGGGAAGGAATGAACGAGCAGACGCCGGATCCGAAACGCGCCGCGATTCTCGTGGTGGATGACTCCAAGGTCATCCGGGTCGCGTTGCAGCGCATCCTGCAGGGCCAGCACACGGTCTACGAGGCCGCCGATGGCGAGCAGGCCCTGGAGCTGCTGCAGCAGTATCCGGATATCGGCCTGGTCCTGACCGATCTCTCGATGCCGGGGATCGACGGCCAGGATTTGCTGCTCCGTGTGCGCGATGGCATCGAGAATGTCCCTGCCGATCTCCCGGTGGCGATCGTGACCGGCCAGGAGAGCGACGAGGCCGCCAGCGACGAATGGCGTTCGCTGGGCGCCAGCGCCGTCCTGATGAAGCCGTTCGTGCCGACCCGTGTGCGCGAGGTGGTGGCCGAACTGCTGCCGCCGCCCCCGGAGCCGGAGCCCGCGAGCGCCGGCGCGGAAGTCGATACCGCCGAGGCCGCGGCGCTGCGCGAAGAGGTCGAGCGCCTGCGTCGCGAGCTGATGCTGCGCCAGCAGTCCGCCAACGAGCGCGAGGCGCAGAAGGAACTGGAGCGCCTGCGCAATGCCCTGGGCGAGGCTCGCGATGAATCCACGGCGGCCTTCCAGCGCGCCGAGGAACGCGAGCGCGAGATCGAGACCCTGCAGGCCCGGCTGGAGGAGACCGAGACGGCGCTGGCCGAGGCGCGGGCGCGCGACGAGGAGGCCGCGGCCGCCGGCGAGCAGGCCGAGGCCCGCGAGGCCGAACTGGCCACGCTGCGCGCGCGGGTCGAGGAGCTGGAGGCCGAGGAGGCCGGGGCACCCGCGGCGGCCAGCGAGGCGACCGAGCAACTGCGCAGCCGGGTGCGCGAACTGGAGGGCGAGAACGTTCGCCTGGATCATGACCTGGTCGAGCTGGAGCGCCAGCGCGACGCGGTGCAGAAAGAGCTGCAGGACGCGCGAGCCGAGGCCGATCGCCTGCGCCGCGAGCGCAATCAGCAGTGCGAGCGGGCGGCCGCCGCGGAGAAGGCCCAGGCGGAGGCGGAGCAGCGCTGCGCGGACACCGGGGACTCGGCGGCGGATCTGGGCGAGCGCCTGGTAGCGCGCGAACAGGAACTGGCCGAGTCTCAGCAGCGCAATCAGGAGCTGCGTGGCCGTATCCGCGATCTGGAACACGCCCTGACCGGACACAGCACCACGGCGGCCGCAGAGCCCGAGCGCCCGGCCGATCCCGAGGGGTCGGTCAAGGCGGAGCCGGAGGACCGCCTGCGCGCGCCAGCGTCAGACCCGCCGCACAGGCGTTCCGAGCGCCTGGGGCGCCGGCGCTGGTTCCGGGTGGCCTTCGTGGGAGTGCTGGCGGTTGTGGTCGCCCTGGGTGTGGCGATCTACCTGCGTGGATACTGACGTCGCCGGAGGGCCCGGCGATTCGATGAGTTGTTGGGAGGTGGCGGGCCCGGGTGACCCGGGGCCCGCCGGGGGCATTTCCTACTGGTGGCGGTCGCGCAGTACGCCCAGCAGATGGTTCCAGGAGTCGTGGTCCGCGCGGGCGTCATAGCCCACCGGCATGCCGAATTCCTCGGCAATGGCGTCGGCCCCGGGGTTGGTGAAGCTGTGCTTCACCCCGGAGAATTCCACCACAGTGTAGCGCGCCTCGGCATTCTGCATCTCGTCCTGGAAGCCGGCGATCTGTTCCGGCGGGATCATCGGATCCGCGGTGCCGGTGAAGCTGAGCAGTTCCGCCGTGACCTTGCCGGCCTCGGCCGGGTGCTCGGTCCCCAGGCCGCCGTGGAAGCTGGCCGCAATGTTCAGGTCCATCCCGGCGCGTGCAGCCTCCAGGGCCACAGTGCCACCGAAGCAGTAGCCGACCGCGGAGGGTGCGGCATCGGCCGCCGCATCATGCGCGCGCAGCCAGTCGTAGGCGGCCTGGAAACGGCCCAGCATCAGATCGCGGTTCTCGCGGATCTCGCCGGCGAATTCACCGGCGGTGGAGGGGTGGTCGGCCAGCTTGCCGCTGCCGTACATGTCCAGGGCGAAGGCCGTGTAGCCCTCGCGGGCGAGTTGCTCGGCGCGGTCGCGGGCGTAGTCGTTGTGGCCCCACCACTCGTGGATGACCAGGACCGCCGGATGCGGGCCGTCGCCTTCGGGGTAGGCGAGGTAGCCGGTCATCTCGTCACCGTCGTGGTCGTAAGCGACCTCTTCGGTCTGGATGCCGGCGAAGGCGAGGCCGGGCAGGAGTCCGGCCAGCAGGACGGCGAGCGGCGCGAAAGCGGGTTTGGCGAACATCGAACACCTCCTTGATCGTCGAATCGACTCTCGATAGACCCGGACCCTCGAGTATGGTTCGTTGCCCCGCCGGGTTACAACGATCGGGACAGCGGCTACAGTAGAGACGTCCGGGCCGTGTCAGCGCGCCGGCCCGGGAACAGGACGAGTGGGGCGAAGCGATCGGCGCTTCGCTCCGGCAAGAGGATCCATCCATGTCCGAGCGTTCCGCCAACGATTCCCTGGAGGCCCGGGTCCAGTCGGCCGACAAGCTGCTGGCGATGCCGCAGGTGGTATTCGAGGTCGCGCGTCTTCTGGAGGACGACAACGCGACCGCGGTCCAGATCGCGAACAGCCTGAGCCGCGACCCCGGCCTGGTGGCCCTGGTCCTGCGTATCGCCAATAGCCCCGCCTACGCCCCCGCGCGGACCATCGACTCGGTGGACCGCGCGATCGCGATGCTGGGGCGCGATGCCCTGCAGCGCCTGGTGGTGGCCAGTGCGATCACCCGCGCGACGGCCAGCATCCCCGATCAGGAACGCCTGCCGCTGGAAGTCTTCTGGCGGCATTCCGCTTACTGCGCGGTGATCGCGCGTCAGCTGGCGATGCGGGTGCTGCCACGCCAGGCCAGCGGGATCTTCCTGGCCGGTCTGCTGCATGACCTGGGCAAGCTGCTGCTGTTCTCGCAGTCGCCGGAATCGGCCCATCGGGCCTTCCTCTCCAGCCTGGATGTCGGTGATGGGCTCAGCCCGCAGGGCGCGGAACGCGCCCAGCTGGGGTTTGATCACGCGGAGCTGGGCGGGGCCCTGGCCGAGCACTGGGGACTGCCGGAGCTGCTGGTCGATTGCCTGGCCGGTCATCATCAGCCCATGCAGGCGCCGGAGCGCCACCGCACCGCCGTGATGCTGGTGCACCTGGCCAATACCGGCGCTCATCTGGCCGAGATCGACTCGCGCGACTGGGCCGACGCCCCACCGGTGGACCCGGCGGTCTGGGAGGCCCTGCACCTGGCCCCCGAGGTCCTGCTCTCCGCCGTGGAGGAGGCCCAGCACGAGGTGCTGGCGGTGCAGGACCTCTGCGATCCGGCGCACGACGCGGAGCCGCGCGCGTGAGAGCGTGGCGTGAACCCGCGCCGGCCTCCGGGGTCGGAAGCATTATGTCGATGTCCGCCTGTATCAACCCGGGTCTGCGCATGTGGTTCGCGGCCGTCCTGCTGTTCCTGCTGGCGGGCTGCGCCGGGGTGCCGGCGTCGCTGGCCCCGTTGCCGGCCGCGGCACCGGATCGCGAGCAGGTGCTCGCCGACCCCGAGGCGGTGAAGGGCGAGGTCGTGGTCTGGGGCGGGGTGATCGCGGCCATCGAGAACACCGACGGCGGCACCCGGCTGGAGGTGGTCGCCCGCGAGCTGGATCGTCAGGGCCGCCCGCGGGAGGCTGACCGCTCCCCGGGGCGCTTTCGCGCGGTCAGCGGCGGCTTCCTGGACCCCCAGGTCTACGCCGAGGGCCGCGAGGTCACCGTACGCGGCGTAATCCAGGGCACCGAGGAAGGCAGTATCGGTGACTACGCCTATACCTTCGTGACCCTGCAGGCGGATGCGGTGTACCTGTGGCCACGCCGGCCGCTGCCGTCCGGGCGGTATTATCGCGACCCGTTCTACGACCCCTTCTACGATCCGTTCTACAGCCCCTGGGGCCCGCGTTACGGGGTCTACGGGCGTTATCACCCGCATCCGTGGTACTGGTGAGTATGTCCCGATTCCGGTTTCCCCTGGCAGCCCTGCTGCTGCCCCTGTTCCTGATCGCCTGTGCCTCCGGCCCGCTGGAGGCGCCTGACGACCCGTCCGTGCAGGTCGAACCGCGGGCCGTCACGGCGGACAGCCTGCCCGCCGACGAGCAGGTCTGGGGCGGCGTGATCGCTCGGGTGGACAATCGCGCCGAGGCCACCTTCGTCGAGGTGGTTGGCTACCCACTGACTCGCCAGGAGCCGCAGACCCGGCAGTCCACCACCGGGCGCTTCCGCCTGCGGGTGGACGGTTTCGCCGACCCGGTGGACTATCGCGCCGGTCGCCGCATCACGGGCGTAGGCACGGTTACCGGCGTCGAGGAAGGGCGGATCGGTGAACTGGACTACGTCTTCCCGGTGCTGGATGCCCACTCGGTGCATCTGTGGCCGGAGCCCGACCCGCCGCGTTCATCCGGCGGCGTGCGCTTCGGCATCGGGATCGGTATCGGCCTGTAGCGCGGGACCGGGTCGTCCCGGCGCGCGGGCACAACCATTCGAATTTGTCTGGGAGGTTCCATGCGAGCAGTGGTGTTTGACGAACCCGGCACCGCCGAGGTCCTGCGCCTGGACGAGGTGGCGGAACCGGCGTTGACGGCCCCCGACCAGGTCCGTGTCCGGATGCTGGCCGCCGGCGTCAATCCGGTGGATACCAAGGTGCGCGGCGGCGGCATGATCGTCCCCGGCGCCCCCCGCAACACCCCCGGTTGCGATGGCGTCGGCATCGTCGAGGAATGCGGCAGCGCGGTACACCACGCGCGGCCGGGGCAACGTGTGGCCTTCTGTTTTGGCGGGGTCGGCGCCGATCCGGGTACCTACGCCGAGCAGGTGGTGGTGCCGGAGGCCGCGGTGGTCCCGGTGCCCTCGGCGGTGTCCGATATCCAGGCCGCGGCCCTGCCGCTGACCTGGCTGACCGCGTGGGAGGCCCTGTTCGAGCGGGCCGATCTGCAGCGCGGACAGAGTGTGCTGGTGCATGCGGCGGCCGGTGGCGTGGGCCAGATGGCGGTGCAGATCGCGCGTGCGGCTGGCGCTCGGGTGCTGGGGCTGGTGCGGCGCGACGAGGCCGCCGCCATTGTCACGGCCCTGGGCGTGGATGTCGCCGATCTGCGCAAGCCGGACGCCGGGGAGGCCATTCGCCGGTACACCGATGGCCAGGGCTTCGATGTCGTGCTGGATACCGTGGGGGGCGAGACCTTCCGCGAGGGCCTGGCCCAGGTGGCCTATGGCGGCGACCTGGTGACCCTGCTGGCACCCCCGGCGGATGTCGACTGGAACCCCGCGCGGTTGCGCAACCCGAGTATCAGCCTGGAACTGATGCTGACCCCGATGCTGGAGAACGATCGCCGGCGCCTGAAGCACCAGGGGACCCTGGTGGCCGAGGGCCTGGCCCGGCTGGCCAGCGGGCGGTTGCAGGTCAATGTCGAGGACACCCTGCCCCTGGCCGAGGCGGCCGAGGCCCACCGCCGCATCGAGGCCGGCGGCCGCCGCGGCAAACTCGTCCTGCGCATCCCCGACTAACCCTGTAGTCACCACGCCGCCACGAACAAGGTCAAGGGCGGTTTACAGGAAGACTGGAAGATCGGAAGGTTTCATGGTTGCTTGGGGCTGATCCCACGTTGGAGGCTCCGTTGTTCGTTGGGGTACCACGAAGGCCCCCCCAATTAGCCCCCTTCCAAACTTCCCATCTTCCTGTGATGCGCTTCTTTCCGTGGTGACACCAAGGGACTTGCTAGCCGCCGAAGAGGTGGCTGAAGACGCGGGCGCCGCCGATGTAGGTGCCGGCGGCGGAGCCCAGGGTGGTCAGCAGGAAGACCAGCAGCACGCGCGAGACGCGGTTGCGCCACCAGCCGCGCGGGGTGGTGGTGTCCTGGCGCAGGCTGGCGAAGTCGGAGACCCGGGGCTTGCGCAGGAACAGCTCGGCCGCCGCCGCGACAAAGCCCACCCCGATGGTGGGGTTCAGCGAGGTCAGCGGGGCGGCCAGGGCGGCGGTGAGCACGGTCAGTGGGTGGGCCAGCGCTACGATCGCGCCGATCGCCGCCAGGCCGCCATTGATCAGGACCCAGTCGGTGACCATCTGCACCCCGATGTCCGGGTTGCGCGAGAAGCCGATGGCGAAGCCGGCCAGGATGACCCCGATCACCACCCACGGGATGACCTTCGGCCAGCGCGCCTTGGGCGGGGCCTGGTCGAGCGCCTCGAGGATCGCGTCTGGCGGGGTCAGGTGATCCTCGGCCTGTTCGGCAATCCCGGGCAGGTGCCCGGCCCCGACCACCGCGAGGATGCGGCGGGTGTCCGGGTTGGCCGCGAGCCGGCGCAGGTGGGCGGCCATGTAGTGGTCGCGCTCCTCGATCAGCGTGCGGTAGAGATCCTCGGACTGCTCGGCAAACTCGCTGAAGGTGGACTCCAGCATGTCGCCTTCCTTGAGCCGCTCGATCTCCGATTCGTCGATCTTCTCGCGCGACAGCACCGAGCCGAACAGGCCGCCGATCAGCCCCATGCGCTCCCACCAGCGTACGGCGCGGTAGGTGCGGCGCAGGGTCAGGCCGATGTCGCGGTCGATCAGGGCCAGCGGCAGGCCGCGGTCCAGGGCGCCGTCCATCGCCGCGCGCATCTCGGCCCCCGGCTCGATGCCGTACTGGTCGGCCAGGCGTTGTTGATAGGCGCCCAGCGCCAGGCTGGCGGCGATCATCGGGGCCTGGCCCTTGCGCATCACGCTGAACAGGTCCATGCGGCCGATGGCATCGGGATCCAGCATGGCTCGCTGGCGGCTCTCGCACAGCTCGATGGCGACGCTGTCGAAGGCGCCGGTGTCCACCAGCGCGCGCACCTTGTCGGCGCTGGCGCGCGAGACGTGCGCGGTCCCCAGCACCACGACCTCGGTGTCGCCCAGCTGCAGGACGCGGTGGGGTTCGTCGGCGATCAGTTCCTGGACGGCGGGATTCATGCGTGGCGGGCTCTTGCTCCGGTGGGCGGGCGTATTCTACGGCGAATGCGTGCGGCCCGCAGCGCCGGAAGGGGGCGTTGCGGGGAGGTGGTCAGGGGGCCTCGGGTTCGGCTTGCGGCACGTCGGCGGGCGGGGTCGCCTCGTCGGTCGCGGGCAGGGGTTCCGGCACGCGCAGGCTCTCCAGGCGCTCGATTACCCGCAGGGCGCGCTCGTGGGCGGTGATCAGTCCGGCGTGGTCGGGGGCCAGGTCGAGCCCTTCCTGCCAGTGCTCCAGGGCCTCTTCGATGCGCCCGGCGGAGTAGTGCCCGCGCCCCGCTTCCAGCAGTTCCTCGGCGCGTGCGTCGCGGCGTTCGCGCCATTCCTCGCACAGCACGCGGTGCGCCCGCTGCGCGGCCTGGTCCGGGCCGGAGGCGTCGGCATCGGGGGTGATCTCGCTGCGGCACCAGCGCGCGGCCGTGGCCAGGTCGTCGGCCTCGAGGGCCTGGCGCAGGCGTGCGTTGATGGTGGAGCGCGGGACCTCGTCCTCGACCGCGGGGGCCTCGGCCTCGCGCAGTTCCTGCTCCAGTTCCGCGATGCGCCGCGCGCGTTCCGAGGCGGGTGCCAGGTTCTGGGCCAGGCGCAGCAGCTCCAGGCGTTCCTCGCCCTCGGTATCCGCGGCGTAGCCGTCCAGCGACCGGGCCAGGGGGTCGCGGCGCTGGGCCAGGCGGTCGGGATCGTCCGGCAGCTGTTCGCTGCGCCGCACCAGCGGACGCATCACCTCCAGCAGGCGCAGCTGCTGGACCAGGGCGCGGGCCTCGAGGATGTCGTGGCGTTGTTCCAGGGTCTGCAGGCCGACTTGCCGCTGGCGCTCGAGTTGCTCGATGTACTGGCGCCGTTCGCTGGCGGGCGGCAGCTTCTGCTCGGCGTCCTCGAGGATCTCCAGGGCGCGGGCCACGGCGCCCTCGGCCGAGGCGGCGCGCGCCTCGTCCATGGCCGCGGCCGCGGCGGTCTCGGCCGCGCGCTCGATTTCCTCACGGCGCTCGGTCCATTCCGCTTGCGGTTCCGGCTCGTGCTGCTCGATCAGCTCCAGGGCGCGCTGGTAGTCGCCGGCCTCCAGCGCGCGCTCGATGCGCTGCTCCGGCGGGGCGAAGGGGTCCAGGGCCGCGCAGCCCTGGACCAGCAGGACCGCCAGCAGGATGCCCGCGAGCGGGAGGAGGCCGCCGCGTGTGGTCATGCGCGGTCCAGGACCCGGGTGACCGGAACGGCCTCGCTGACGCCGTGCAGCTCGTGGGTGCCCCAGTCTTCGGTGCGGAAGTGTCCCTTCACCTGCTCGTGCTCCATGAATGCGGCGGTCGTGACCAGCCCGCCGGGGGGCGCGACCGTGACCAGGCGGGCGGCCAGGTTGACGGTGTCGCCGACTACGGTGAACTGCATGCGGTCCTCGGCCCCCATGTTGCCGGCCAGCATCTCGCCGGCGTTCAGGCCGATACGGAATTCCACCCGGGTCTCGCCCCGGCGTTCGCGTTCGGCATTGATCGAGGCGACGGTTTCCAGCAGGGCCAGGCCGGTTTGCACAGCGGTCAGACGGTGGTTGCCGGCGTCCGTCCCGAGGCCGAAGACCGCCATGGTACAGTCGCCCATGTACTTGTCCACCGTGCCTCCGTGACGGGCAATGCATTCCGACATCGGGCCGAAGAATTCGTTGAGCATCCGGCCCAGGGCCTCCGGGCTGCAGCGCTCTGACAGCGCCGTATAGCCCTGGATGTCGGCAAACAGGACCGAGCCCTCCACCGCGCGCCCGCCCAGCTCGACCCGGTCCAGGTTCTCCAGGATGTCCTGGGCGATGGCGTCCGATACGTAGCGGCGCAGGGCGGCCTCGACCTGGTCCTTGCGCAGCAGGTCGCGCGCCATGTCGTTGAAGGCATCGGTCAGCTGGGCGATCTCGTCCTGGCGCACCATGGGCAGGGGGTTGCCCTCGGCGTCCATCGGCCGGAAGCGCGAGCGCATGCTCTCGGCCAGGCGTTCCAGCGGCCGCACCAGGCGCTTGCTGATGTCGATCGCCAGCAGCAGGCTCAGCAGGAAGACCCCGATGGCCGTGGCAATCCCGGCATTCAGGGTGTTGCGGATGAGTTCCTGCATGGGCGAGGTGTCGATATAGGCCTCGATGTAGCCCACCTGCACATCCTGGAAGAGGACCTCGCGGCGGTACGGTTCCACCGTGGGCGCCAGGGGCCACACGCCGTCGGTGAGAGACTGCTCCGGCGGGGTTCCGGCACGCGCGACCTGGCCGCGATCGATCGCGTAGGCGGCGATGGATTCGACCCGCCCCTCCTCCACCAGCGAGTTCAGCAGGGTCTCCAGGGTCAGGTAGTCCTCCGCCAGCATCAACTCGGCCGAAGTGCGCGCGACCGGCGCCACCGTGATCTCGGCCTGGGCGCGAATCTGGTTGTCCAGCACATTGCTGACCTGGTTCAGCACCACGGCCGACAGGGTCACGATCCCGGCCAGCGTAAGCCCGGCGATGGCCGCCACGATCTTCCATGCGATCGGCAGATAGCGGGGCGTGAAGTCGGCCCCGCCGACATTCAGGCGGGCGCTGACACCGCGCTTGCGCCGCCCGATCACGAGGCATCCTCGCGTGGTGCGAGCCAGGGGGCCAGCCAGGCCCGCCAGTCGGCGAGCAGGGCGGAGGAGCGGGCCGCTACCGCGGAACGCTTGGCCAGGGAGCGACCGAACACCGGGCGGCCCCCGAGGTCGCACATGGCCCCGCCCGCGCGGGCGAGCATCAGTCCGCCGGCCGCGCTGTCCCAGGGGGCCTGTCCGCCATGCAGGTACAGATCGGCGCGCCCGGCCGCCAGCCAGGCCCACTCCAGGGCGCAGGCCCCGAGGTTGCGTTGCGACCGGAACGGGGCATGGCTGGCCAGTTCGCGCGCCAGTGGGGCGTCCAGCCGCTTGTAGTCGACCAGGGCGATGGCGCGTTTCAGCTCCGGGACCGGTGGTCGCCGGGCCGCCGGCGGGGTGGCGGCGTTGAGCTCCAGCGCGGTGTCCTCGGTCGCGGTGAACAGTTCGTCGCGAACCGGGTCGTAGGTCGCCCCGTGGGTGACCCGGTCGCCTGCAATGCGGGCGATGGAGATGGCGAAGAAGGGCATGCCGCCGGCGAAATTGGAGGTGCCGTCGAGCGGGTCCACCAGCCAGAAGGCCGGGGCGGTCTCCAGGACCTGTGCCTGTTCCGCGCGCGCCTGCTCCTCGCTCAACACCGGTTCGCGCTGCCCGTGCTGGCGCAGCAGCTCGCGCACCCGGGCGTCCACCGCGTGGTCGGCCTCGGTGATTACACTGCCGTCGGCCTTGTAGTCCACGTCGATGCCGGCTTCGAAGCGCGGCAGGAGTTCTTGCTGTCCGATCGCGCGCAGACCCCGGGCGAGATCGGAAAAGGGGATGGAGGTGGCAGTCATGCAGCCCTGGCAACGCCGATTGCGGAGTGAGTGAGCCGGATGCGGCCCGGTCGGCCCGGGCGAACTCGGCTACGAATGTGCTTATCATACCGGTCCATGACCGGCTTGATCATAATCCTCGCCCTGGCACTGGTCGCGTTCTACGTGAATGACACCTGGCGGGCCAACGAACGGGCTCGCCGGGTGGGACGCCAGGCGTGTGAACGGGCGGGGGTCCAGCTGCTGGATGCGACCGTTGTGCGTACCGGTCAGCGCCTGACGTGGGGCGAGCGCGGCCTGGCCCTGCAACGACACTATCGCTTCGAGTTCTCCGCCGACGGGGCGGGCCGCCACCCCGGCGAGATCTCTCTGGAAGGTCGGCAACTGAAGCGTGTGACCCTGGACTGGCCGGATGGTGGTCGCGAGTTTCAGGGGCCGGAGCGCGACGACCCGAGCGCGGGTGGTCCGGGGTGACGCTGAACGAGCTGCGTTATGTGGTGGCCGTCGCGGATGCCCGGCACTTCGGGCATGCGGCCGAGGCCTGTCACGTCAGCCAGCCGTCGCTGTCGGTCGCTGTGCGCAAGTTCGAGGAGGAGCTGGGGGTCACGCTGTTCGAACGCGGCCGCGGCGAGGTCACCGTGACGCCGGCGGGCGAACAGGTCCTCGCGCAGGCGCGGCGCGTGCTGGCAGAGGTGGAGCAGTTGCGTTCGGTTGCGGTGCAGAGCCAGGACCAGCTGTCCGGCCCCCTGCGGCTGGGGGCGATCTACACCATCGGGCCTTACCTGCTGCCGGAGCTGATCCCGGCGCTGCGCGAACGTGCCCCGAACATGCCCTTGGTGATCGAGGAGAACTACACCGGCCGGCTGCGTGAACGGCTCAAGCAGGGCGAGCTGGACGCGATCATCATCTCGCTGCCGTTCGAGGAGCCCGGGGTGGTCACCCTGCCCCTGTACGACGAGCCGTTCATGGCCGTGCTGCCGGCGGCGCACCCACTGAAGGACAAGGATCCGCTGCGTCTGGAGGATATGGCCGATGCCACGCTGCTGATGCTGGGCGCGGGCCATTGCTTCCGCGATCAGGTGCTGGAGCGCTGCCCCGACTGCCAGCGGACCGTGACCGCGGACGGCAGTACGCCGCGCAATCTCGAGGGCTCCTCGCTGGAGACGATTCGCCACATGGTGGCCTCGGGGATGGGGGTCACCATCCTGCCGTGTACGGCGGTGGGGGCGGATCGCTATGCCCAGCGCCTGCTGGCCGTGCGGCGTTTCGAGGATCCGGCCCCCAGCCGCCGGGTGGCCCTGGCCTGGCGCGCCAGTTTTCCGCGCCCGGAGGCCATCGAGGCCCTGCGCCGGGCGGTGTTGTCGACCCCCCTGACCTGCGTCGATTTCATCCAGCCCGGCTCGGGTCAGGGCCACCCGGATTGACCCGCCCGCGGCGGGCGGATGTCAGTTGCCGGCCAGTACGCGGTTGCGGCCGGCCTGCTTGGCGGCGTACAGGGCCTCGTCGGCGGCTTGGTAGGCCGACTGCAGAGTGGTATTGGGCCCGATGCCGGCCACGCCGATGCTGGCGGTCACCTTGACCGCGCCATCGCTCTCGAGCGTGGACTGGTCGCCTGCCGTGGCGGCGGTTCGCAGCGCGCCAATGGCCAGGCGGATGCGCTCGGCGCATTCCATCGCACGGCTCAGGTCGGCACCGGGCAGGACCGCCAGGAACTCCTCGCCGCCCATGCGCACGCACAGGTCGGATTCCCGGGTGGTGCTGCGCAGGGTCTGCGCGACCAGACGCAGGATGTCGTCCCCCACGCTGTGGCCGTATTCGTCGTTGATCTGCTTGAAGTGATCGAGATCAATGGCCAGCACCGACATGGGCCGCCCCTGGCGGCGGCAGTCGGCCAGCCAGCGGGCGCCCTGTTTCTCGAATGCGCGGCGGTTGCCCAGGCCGGTCAGCTCGTCGGTCTCCAGGTTCTCGTTCAGGCGCTTGAAGCGCAGGGCATTGGCAAGCGCCGGAGCGGCCAGGCCCAGCAGGGCCTCGATCAGTTGTTGTTCGTCGTCGCTGAAGCGGCGCCCGCGCATCAGGATCAGCGAGCCCATGGTTTCGCCGTTCGCGCTCATCCCGTATTCGATGCGATGGCGATCCTCGTCGCCGCCGGACCAGGTCTCGTCGCTCTCCTGCAGGATGAAGAACCAGCCGCTGTGGTGAACCTGGGCATGCAGGTGTTCCTGCAGACGGGCGAGGACCGTGCCCAGCTCCAGGCTGGATGACAGCGACTGGACAAACGCCAGGGCGTCAAAGGGGGTGCCGGCATCGCCGGTGGTCTTGCCCTTGGCGGATACCAGTCGCAGGTTGTGGGCGTTCCCGTCGCGGTTCATGGCTGTCTCGCTCGCAAAGATCCTGGGGTCGAAGGTAATGCGAGATCCGTGCCAGCGATGAAAATAACCTGGGAAACAGTGACTTGTTTATCCTTCTGGTGTGCGAAAGACGGAATTCCGTCGGATTTTTGCCGCTTCCGGCAGGTGATGGCCGCCCGGACCCGCAAGGGGCGGCAATATCCTGACGCTAGGCGCCTCTCGGATTTGGGCGATCGTCGCGAGCGTTGTGGGAGATCAGTCCCAAATCCGACAGGCTTCTCTAGTGTCGGCCGCCGAGTCCCGGGCCATGACCGGACTACATGAGCGCGCCCTTCGCTTGCCCTACACTGCGCGACATGATTCGACTTCAAGATATCGAGCTGCGCCGTGGCCGACAGGTCCTCCTGCAGCATGCCAGTCTGACCGTACACGCCGGCTGGCGGGTGGGCCTGACCGGTGCCAACGGCTCTGGCAAATCCAGTCTGCTGGCGGCGCTGCAGGGTGAGCTGAGCCTGGATGCCGGCGAGATCGACCGGCCAGCCGACTGGGTGGTGGCGCACCTGCCGCAGGAGGTCCCGGGGAGCGCGCGTTCAGCCGCGGACTACGTGCTGGACGGCGACGCCGAGTTGCGCGACCTGCAGGCGCGCCTGGAGCAGGTCGCCGACGGCGCCGAACAGGCGCGCCTGTATGCGGCCCTGGATGCGATCGACGGCTGGACGGCGGACGCCCGGGCGCGGCGGCTGCTCGCGGGGCTGGGCTTTGCGCCGGCCGATGCCGACCGGCCGATGAGTGACTTCTCCGGCGGCTGGCGCATGCGCCTGGGGCTGGCGCGCACGCTGATGACGCGATCCGATCTGTTGTTGCTGGACGAGCCCACCAACCACCTCGATGTCGAGACCATCCTGTGGCTGGAGGACTGGCTGGCGCGCTACCCGGGGACGGTCATCGTGATCGCGCATGACCGGCGGTTTCTGGATTCCGTCTGTACCCATATCGCGCACATCGAGCGCGGGGGCATCGCGCTCTATGCGGGCAGCTATACCCATGCCGAGGCCAAGCGCGCGGAGGCGATCGCCCAGAGCGAGGCGGCGGCCGCGAAGGTCGCGGCCGAGCGCGCCCATCTGGAGGATTTCGTGCGCCGCTTCCGGGCCAAGGCGAGCAAGGCGCGCCAGGCCCAGAGCCGCCTGAAACGCCTGGAGCAGCTCGACGAGGTCGCCGTGATTCGGGCCGCACGGCCGATCCACCTGGAGATCCCGACCCCCGAGCGTCTGCCGGACCCGCTCCTGGCGCTGGACCATGCCGAGGTGCGCTCCGGGGACCGCACCCGCCTGCATGCGACGAGGTTACGTCTGCGGCCGGAAGACCGGATCGGTGTTCTGGGGCCCAATGGTGCCGGGAAATCGACGCTTCTGACCCTGCTGGCCGGCGAGCTGGCGCCCACCGCCGGCGAGCGCCGGGTCGAGCCGAGCCTGAAGGTGGGCTATTTCGCCCAGCACCAGAGCGAGCAGCTGGATCTGGGCGCCTCGCCCCTCGTGCATCTGCAACGCCAGGATCCGCGCGCCGAGGAACAGCGGCTGCGCAACTTTCTCGGTGGCATGGGCTTTCCCGGGGAGAAGGCGGATGCCCCGGTTGGCCAGTGCTCGGGCGGGGAGCGCGTACGCCTGGTGCTGGCGCTGCTGATCTGGCAGGCGCCTTCCCTGCTGTTGCTGGACGAGCCCACCAACCACCTGGATCTGGATATGCGCGAGGCACTGGCCGAGGCGCTGGAGAACTATGCCGGCGGGCTGGTGGTCGTGGCGCATGACCGCGAATTGCTGGCGCGGGTGTGCGACCGTTTCTGGCGCGTCGAGGACGGCCATCTGAGAGATTTCGACGGGGACCTGGATGACTACGCCCGGGAACTGCAGGCGCGCGAGCGCGAGGCCTTTGCCGCGAGCGAACCCGGCACCGGTGAATCGGCAGCCCGCAGCGCCCCGGCCCCGTCGCAGAAGGAGCGGCGCCAGCAGGCCGCACAGGCACGGGCGGCGATCAAGCCGCTGAAGCAGCGCGCGGACCGCGCCGAGCAGGAATGTACCCGGGTGCAGGAGCGCCTGGAGGCCCTGGAGGCGGAGATGGCCGATCCTGCCCTTTACGAGGGCGAGGCGGCGGATCGCCTGGCGCAGCTGACCCGCGAGCAGGGGGAGCTGCGTGCCCGGCTGGAGGCCGTGGAGGGCGAGTGGATGGAGGCGCTGGAGGCCCTGGAGGCGGCACAGGCCGAGCCGACGGAGTGAGAAGCGATTCAAAGACCAACCCTTGAGATCGGGTATTGCGAGGTCTATACAGGAGGGGAATGCACCGGAACGAGGAGTGCCCCCATGAATGCACAGGAACTGAATCGTCGCTGTGTCGAGCTCTTTCACCACCCGGATGCAAAGCTGCATTGCTGGCACCCGCGCATGTTCTGGGAGACCCACATGCTGGAGAACCCGAAGCCGGAAGACCTGCAGGAGCCGAAGGTGGATCTGCGCGAACTGGAGGTGATGCTGGCCGAGGCCGCGCACGAGCCCTCGCAGTGCGCCGAGGAACTGGAGCAGGAGGAGCCGGGCCGGGCCACGCTGATCCGTCACATGATGGAGCGCGGCGAGATGCCGCTGCTGCACCGGCCCCACTGATCAGCGTTTTCTGAACGGCTTGGGCCCCCAACGGGGCCCGGGACTCCGGATGCGGCGTCCCGCTAGCCGACCCCGGCGGTCCCGACTGCCGGGGTCTTTTCGTTCGGGGTATCCGTCCGGACCTTCCGGGGCTACTACTGGCGGATGAAATCCGAGAAATACAGTGCGGCGATCCGCGGGGAGCCGGTGATCTCTTCGAGCAATTCGTTCAGCTCGTCCGTGGCCTGGTTGCGCAGATCCTCGCGGGCGCCGCTGCCGGTCAGGCTGTCGGGGCTGCGGCCGCCGAGGATGTGGATCAGGCGGTCGCGCACGGCGGGGATGTGTTCGCGGATGGCCCGGGCATCTTCCAGATTGTGGCCCTCCAGCTGGATGGAGGCCTGCAGGTAGCGTCCGCGATCGGCGGCCTCCATGTTCACGACCACGGGTTCCAGGGTCACGTAGTGGCTGTCCAGATCGTCCACGGCGAGGGCCAGGGGGGCAAGCAACAGCAGGAGAAGCCCCGACAGGGTCGGGGGCAGGAAATGAAGGGGGCTCGAGGTCATGGTTCGTGCTCCGGGGCGGTTTGCGTGCTGGAGGCGATCCAGTCGCCGCGTCGATGCGGCTCCTGACCGAAGTATGCCACCAGGTGATCATAGATGGCGGGCAGCCGCTCGCGCAGCCGCGCGGGCTCGAAGAAGAAGGACTCCACCGCGACCGCCAGGAACTCCTCCGGGGCCGTGGCCGCGTACGGGTCCAGCGGCAGAGCCGACTCGTCGACCGTGCCGGCCTCCACCTCCTCGACAGTCTCCACGAAGCGGTCGAAGGCGCGGGAGAAATCCTCGGTCCAGGCGCGTGTGGACTGTCCGCGGGGGAGCGGGGGGAAGCCGTTGACCTCGCCGTTGCCGGCGTCCAGCACATGGGTCATCTCGTGGACGACCACGGCGCCGTCGCGTTCGACATCATTCCACGACAGGATCACCGGCCCGCGCTCCCAGGCCTCGCCGGACTGGGGCATCGCGCCCTGATGCACGATGCCCGCCTCGTCTACCCACTCGTGTTCCGGCACGAAGGTATCCGGATAGAGGATCAGCGTGCGCCAGTCCCGGTACGGCGCCAGGCCCAGCTCCAGGATCGGGAGTGCCGCGTAGGCCGCGATCACCTGGCACTGCCACGGCTCGGGTTCCGCGGCGATCCCGATGAATTCCTTCTGCGCGAGGATCTGCCCGATCAGTTCGCGCAGCCGGGCGCGTTCCTCCGGTGTGAGGCGGGCGATGAACGGCACCCGCTGGCGCAGGGCCTCCCACTCGTCGTTGTCGAGGGGGACCGCCTCTGGTTCCAGTCCGGCGAACGGTCCCAGCAGGCGGCGGAACAGGCCACGCAGCGGGAATTGCGGTGTCGAGTTCATCGCCCGATCGTCGCATGTTTGGCCGTGTCGCGTCCGCCTGCGGCAAAGTCTTGCCGGTGGCGGTTAAGGATTGCCGCTGAGCGGCCGTTAACCCTCTCGGGAATCTGTCCCGTTGAGGAACATCCATGCATATTGCCGATTATTCCATGCAGTTCTCGAGCCAGCGCCTGGCGCTGGAGGCTACCCGGCGCGAGGTGCGCCTGACGGTGCGCGAAGGGGGCGGGGCCGCGCCCCCGGCGGAGCCCCGCCAGGGCGCCGGGCTGCCTGGACTTGTGAGCCCGGACCGGGGCGAACGGCCGGCCCCGGCCTCTGTGGCGGCCCTGCGCGCGCCCTTCGTGGGCGTGGCCCCGGCGGACAGCGAGCTGACGTCTGTGGACCAGCTGCGCACCGAACTGCTCCGGCTGATTCTGGAACGCTTTACCGGCCGCGAGATTCGCGTCGTGGACCCGGCGGACCTCCGGCCCGACGCGAACGCGGATGCGAACCCGCCGGCATTCCTCGAACCGCCCGCAGCCCGGCCCCCGGGCGCCCCGCGTGCGCCGGGCGGCCTTGCCGTGGCCTGGTCGGTGGAGCAGACCCGGGTGGAGATCGAGCGCACGGCCTTCCAGGCCCAGGGGCGGGTGCAGACGGCCGACGGCAAGACCATCGAGATCGACATCGCCCTGACCATGAGCCGCGAGTTCGTCGAGCACACCCGTATTCAGGGCGGTGTCGATGGCGAACTGCATGACCCGCTGGTGATCAATTTCGATGCCCCGGCGGCGGCATTGACCGAGACCCGTTTCGAATTCGACCTGGACGCCGATGGCTCACCGCAGCAGGTGGCCTTCCTGCAGCCCGGCAGCGGTTTTCTGGCCCTCGACCGATCGGGCAGCGGGCAGGTCGATGATGGCTCCGAGCTGTTCGGGCCGCTGACCGGGGACGGCTTCGCCGAACTGCGCCGCCTCGATCATGACGGCAATGGCTGGATCGATGCGGCGGACCCGGTCTATGACCGCCTGCGCGTCTGGACCCGCGACGCCCAGGGCCGCGATCAGTTGCTGGCCCTGGGCGAGGTGGGGGTGGGGGCGATCTACCTCGGACATGTCAGTACCCCCTTTGACCTGCGCCATGGCGGTGACAACAGCCTGCTGGGCCAGGTGCAGTCGACCGGCGTCTGGGTGGCCGAGGATGGCCGCAGCGGCAGCGTGCAGCAGATCGATCTGACGGCCTGACGGAACGCGGAGGCTCGTTCCTGCGTCGAGGGTTGTATAACGGCTACTCTGTGCTTTCGTCCACTCCCCGCGAGCGACCCGGCGCATGCGATTCGAGACCCTCTTGTGTTGGCGGCGGTCGGACCGACCGCCCCTGAAGCGCCCGCTGCCCGCCACCTGCATGTCGCGGGGGGGCGGCCGCCTGTCCCTGCTCATGATCCTGGCCGTGGGACTGGCCGGCTGTGGGGGCGAGTCTTCCGAAGCGGCTGACGAGCCCGCTGGCGAGGCGGCGACCCCGATCGCGGCGGTGGAGATGCAGCCGCGGGACCTCTCGCGCGAACTGCGACTTTCCGCGCGGGTCGAGCCGCGGGCGCGGGTGCGCCTGGCGGCTCGTACGGATGGCGTGGTCAAGGCGGTCCATGTCGAGGAAGGCGACCGCGTCGGGCAGGGCGATATCCTGGTCGAGCTGGACGTGGCCGAGGAGCGCGCGGAGCTGGCGCGTGCCGTGGCGCACGCCGAGGAGGCGCGGCTGGAGTACGCCCGCAGCGCCGAGTTGCGGGACGAGGGGATTGCCAGCCGCGCCAGCTACGAACGGGCCCGCGCCGCGCTGCGTTCGGCCGAGAGCGAGCAGGCCCTGTGGCAGGCGCGGGTCGATTACGGGGCGCTCGCTGCCAGCCGCGACGGCGTGATTACCGAGCGGATGGTGGAGCCTGGAGAGGCCGTCGCTGCGCGCGATGCGCTGCTGGAGCTGGTCGATATTACTACGCTGGTGCTGCGACCCGGGGTGTCCGAGCTGGATGTGCGCGACCTGGTCGTGGGCCAGGACGTGCCCATTCGGCTGGATGCCTTTCCTGATACTGACTACGTCGCCGAGATTCGTCGCATCTTCCCGGCCGCCTCGCCGGATTCCCAGCAGGTGACGGTGGAGATCGCGCTGCCGGCCGAGGCCGCCGACAACGGCGTGCGTCCGGGTAACCTCGCACGCATCCGCATGACCGTTGATGAGCGCCCGAACGCCCTGGCGGTGCCGGCCGCGGCGATCGGCGAGGACGATGACGCGCGCTATGTGTACGTGGTGGTGGATGAACAGCTGGAACGGCGCACGGTCGAGACCGGTGTGACCCGGGGCCCCTGGACCGAGATTACCGAGGGTCTGGAGGAAGGCGAGATCGTGCTGGCGACCAATCCGATCGACATGCGCGAGGGTCAGCGGGTGCGCATTGTCGGCTGGCGGGGCTAGGGCATGGCCGATGCGGGGGACTCCCAGCGCCCACACGGGCGGGTGACCAGCTTCTCCATCCGCCGGCCGGTCGCCATCATGGCGCTGGCCTCGGTGGTGATCGTGCTGGGCATGTTCTTTGTCGACCGCCTGCCGGTGGACCTGCTGCCGCATGTCGAGTACCCGCACATCCGGGTCACGGTGAACCACCCGGGCACCGCGCCGGAGGCCATGGAGGAGCAGGTCACACGAGTGCTGGAGCGCAATCTTGCGGCGACGGAGAACCTGACGCGCATCTACAGCCGTGCCTCCGAGGGGCGCACCAACGTCAACCTGCTGTTCGAGTACGGGACCAACCTGGATCTGGCGTTGCAGGATGCGGCGCGTCACCTGGAGCTGGCGCGCACCCAGTTGCCGGATGATTTCGAATCCCTGCGCCTGTACAAGTTCGACCCGTCGCAGGACCCGATCTGGGAGGCGGGCTTCTCCTCCACCGTGCGTTCCGAGACCGCGGTGCGTGACTGGGTGGAGCACGAGCTGGCCCCACAGTTGATCGCGATCCACGGGATCTCCTCGGTGGAGGCCTCCGGCGGCCAACAGCGCGAGCTGGAGGTGATCCTCGACCAGGAACGGGTGCGCGGCTACGGCCTGTCGCTGGCCGCGATCAGCGAGACGCTGGCGGACGAGAACCGCGAGGTGGCCGGTGGCTGGGTGACCTCCGACACCTTTGACGTGATGGCCAAGACCGAGGGCCTGTTCACTTCCGAGGCGGATGTGCGCAACGTGCTGATTCCGCTGCCGGGGCCGCAGTCGGCGCATGTGCGCCTGGGCGAGCTGGCCGAGGTGCGCGACGGCCACCGCGAGCAGCGCCTGTTCATCCGCCTGGATGGCACCCCGGCCGCGCGCGTGTCGGTGTTCAAGCTGCCGGAGGCCAATACCGTCGAATCGGTGGATGCCGTGCGCGGGACGCTCCAGCGGCTGGAGCGTTCCGGGTTTATCCCCGAGGACATCCAGTGGGAGGTGGTCAGCGACTCGGCCCCGTTTATCCGTGGCGCGGTGTCCTCCGTGGGCACCGCTGCAATCCTCGGTGGCGTTCTGGCGATGCTGGCGGTGTTCCTGTTCCTCGGCAGTCTGCGCAAAAGCTTCATTATCGGGCTGTCGATCCCGATCGCGCTGATGGCGACCTTCGCGATGATGGGGCTGGGCGGATTGACCCTGAACATCATCAGCCTGGGCGGGCTCGCGCTGGGCGTGGGGCTGCTGCTCGACAACGCGATCGTGATGCTGGAGAACATCTACCGCCATCGTGACAAGCTCGGGAAATCGCCGGAGGAGGCTGCCCATGACGGGGCGGGCGAGGTCGTGTCGGCGGTCACCGCCGGCACGCTGACCAACCTGGCCGCGGTGCTCCCGTTCCTGCTGATTACGGGTATCGGCGCGCTGATCTTCCGCGAGCTGATCCTGACGCTGTCGTTCGCGATCATCGCCACACTGGCCGCAGCGATCACGCTGGTGCCGATGCTGGCGGCCCTGCTCGCGCGCATCCGCTGGGAGAGCGGGCTGGACCGGACCTGGCTGCTGCGCGGCTTCGACCGCGGGGTGCAGGGCTTGCGCCGACGTTACCGGCGTCTGCTGCCGAAGGTGCTGCGCGCGCGCTGGGTGGTGCTGGGCGCCGCCGGGGTCCTGCTGGTCGGCGCCATCCAGGTGGGCGGCGAGCTGGGTACCGAGTTCCTGCCGCAGGTGGACGATGGTCAGGTCAGCGTGCGCATGGTCCTGCCGCCGGGTACACCGCCGCACGAGACCGATGCCGCCGCCCGCGACATCGAGGCCGCACTCGAGGAGCTGCCGCATGTCGAGAGCGTGTTCGCCATGGTCGGCGGGCATCTGGGGGGTGGCGTGGTCAACGAGCGCCCGGGGACGTCCAATCTCACGGTGCAGCTCACCCCGGCCGGACAGCGTGAAATGACCGCCGGGCAATGGGTGGCCGAGGCACAGGCGGCGATGGACGAACTGGACCTTCCCGGGGCGCGGATTACCGTGCGCCCGCCGCGTATCGACGGGTTGCAGTTCAGCGTGACTGGCGACGACCTGTCGATCGGCGTGGTGGGGGCGGATCTGACCGAGATGCGCACCATCGCCCGCGAGATCGCGGGGCGCCTGGAGGGCATCCGGGGCCTTGAGGGCGTCGAGGTCGGGCGCGAGGACCAGAGCCCGATTCTGCGCGTACACGTGGATCGCGAGCGCGCGGCCGCGCTGGGCCTGCAGGTGGGCACGGTCGGTCAGGCGATCCGCGATGCGGTGGAGGGTGCGGTACCGACCCAGTATGTACGCGATGACCGCGAATACGACTTGCGCGTCCGCCTGCCGCGCGAGGATGTACAGGACACGGCCACACTGGGACGGATGATCCTGTTCCGTGATAACGGCGATCCCGTACGGCTGGCCGACGTGGCCGAGTTCGAGATCGGCGAGGGGCCCGCCCATATCGAGCGCGAGAACCAGAGCCGGGTGGTGCGGGTGAACGGCGATATCAATACCGAGGTCAGCGACGTCGGTTCGGTGATGGCCGAGGTCGAACAGCGTCTGGCCGAGGTGGAGGTACCCGAGCACTACAGTCTGCTGATCGGGGGCGAGTGGGAGACCATCCAGGAGACCCAGCGCGAGATGGCCACCGTCGTGGCGCTGGCGATCTTCCTGGTGCTGGTGGTGCTGGCGGTGCAGTACGAGCGCCTGGCCAATCCGCTGGTGATCGTGGCGGCGGCCCCGCTGTCGCTGATTGGCGTGGTCGCGATCCTGTGGGCCACGAACACGCCGGTCTCCGCGCCGGTGATGATCGGCGCGATCCTGCTGATCGGGGTGGTGGTGAACAACGCGATCCTGCTCGTCGAGTACATCGAACAGGGCCGTCGACGACGCGGCCTGAGCCCGGCGCGCGCGGTGGTGGAGGCGGGTGCACTGCGCCTGCGTCCGATCCTGATGACCACCCTGACCACGGTGCTCGGCATGTTGCCGCTGGCCATCGGCCTCGGTGAGGGTGCGGAGATCATGCGCCCGCTGGCGCTGACTGTGGTCGGCGGCCTGATCGCCGGGATGATCCTGACGCTGCTGGTGGTGCCCTGCCTGTACCTGGTGGTGAACCGCGCCGCGGAGCGCGTAAAGGGAACGCTGGCGACCCGGTCACGCGAGCCCTCGGATATGGGGGCGATCAGTTAGGATGCCCGGCATCCGGAACATCACGAACGACAAGGAGAACGGGATGAGACGCGTAATCGGAAGTGGCGCAGTGCTGTTGGCGATGCTGGCGGGAGGGGTACCCGCGCAGGCCGACGAACTGCATACGGTCGAGCAGCTGAGTCAGGCGCCGGCGGAGCTCGAGGGCGAAGAAGTGCGCCTGGAGGGCATCGTCGGGCGGGTGAACGAGGACATCATGGGCCGCAACTTCATCCACTTCGTGGACGGCACGGGAAGCGAGGGGGACTACATCACCATCACCTCCACCGAACTGCCGGAGGTGGGGGATCGCGTTTCGGTCACCGGAACGCTGATCCTGGATCGTGACTTCGGGGCCGGCTACACCTATCCCGTGATCATCGAAGGCGCCTCGTTTTCCGAGGAATAGCCGCATGCCGTGATGGTGCATGTTGGAGGACTCCGACATGCACCCTGGCCGCACAAGGGAGTGCGGCTTTCAGACGTCCCATGGAGGGGAGGCGATGTCCATCAAGAACCTGCTGTTACGTTTCGTACTGCTCTATTTCTCGCTGACGATCGTCGCGATGTTCGCAATCGCCCATTTCCATCTCGAGCAGTTCGGTACAACGATCGGAATGGGGATTCTGGGCCTGGCGGTGGCGTGGCCCTGCGAGGCCTTTGGACGCAGGAACGGCCGCTATCTGTCGCGCGCCGAGAAGTGGCGGGTGATTGCCGTCATGGTCGCTGTGCTCCGCGGTACGCAGCTTTCCCTGGCCTTCCTGGTGCTGTGGGCCGACGGCACAGTACTGGACAGTTTCATGCTCGCGGTCCTGGGCGTTGTCGCGTTGTTATATGCCGGCTTTGTGGTGGCGATGGTCAATCTCACCGGACGCCACCTGCGCAAGCGCGGTTTGGTCGGGGGAGAAACCGCGGGATAGCCATACGGCCGGTCAGTCGCCCAGGTGGCGCTTGAGCCACTCGAGGCGCTCCTCTGGCCAGTCCGCGGCCGTGACCGCATGCCAGGCGTCGATGTAGTGCTCGGTGGCGTAGACATGGCCGTAGCCGCGCGGGGCAGCATCGCCGATGGTAACGTCCACCGCCAGTTGCAGCATGGTGACCACCGGGTACCACGTCAGGTCCGCTGACACGTCCGGGCCGCGCGGGTGCTGCATCCACTCGGGCTTGCGGTACAGCGCCTGGGGCTCGAAGAAGGTGACCGGGTCACTGGCGTACTGCAGGTAGACGATGCGCATCGGGCCCCATTCGGCGCCGGGGATATCCAGGTGGTTCTCCTGGTTGGTGAAGCGCACCACCGAGCTGTCGCGAAAGCGCGGCAGCCAGGCCGGGGAGTCCGGCTGGCGCTGGCGCGTGATGTCGCGCCAGGTCTCGCTACGAAACGGCGGGCCGGCCCACAGCGCGCCGGAGAACGGATCGCCGATCACGTCGTACAGATCCGCGGCGCGCTCGGAGTTCAGCGCGCCCAGACTCAGGCCGTAGAGGTACAGCTCCGGGCGGGCGTCCGCCGGCAGCTGCTTCCAGTAGCCGTAGATCTCCGCGAACACCGCCTGGGCCGTCTCGTGGCCGTACTGCGACTCGGCCATCAGCGACAGCCAGCTGGGCAGGTAGGAGTACTGCACGGCCACGGTTGCGACATCGCCGCCGTGCAGATACTCGACCGGCTGGATCGCGCGGTTGTCCACCCAGCCGCGCCCGGTGGGGGTGGCCAGCACCAGCACCGAACGGTCGAAGGCATTGACCCGCAGCATCTCCTGCAGGGCCAGCCGCGCGCGTTCCTCGATGGTCTCGGCGGCATTCAGGCCTACGTAGACGCGAATCGGGTCCAGGGCCTCGCCCGCGGCGAAATCGCGGATCGTGCCGGCATCCGGTGCCTGTCCGACGAAGCGCTGTCCCTGGCGCCCGAGCCCTTGCTCCCAGCTGACCAGCGAGGCCGGGCTGCCCGTACGGAACGTCGCCGTCGGTTGTTCGACCCCTGGGTATTCGCGCACGTCGAACTGCTGGAAGCTGCGGTCCGCGGTGCGCAGGCCGTATTCCAGAATCACACCGTCAATGACCGCCCAGAACACCCCGGCGGCGACCAGCACACCGATCACGTTCGACAGCCGGCGCGGGATGAAACGGCGCAGATGGCGGGCGAGAAAGCGCACCAGCAGCTGAAACAGCCGTCCGACCGCCAGGGTGGCGGCAAACACCGCCGCCGCGATCAGCCCGAGTCGGATCGGGAAGCCGCCGTCTACCGGCTCCTGCTCCATCAGGGCGCGGATGCTGTTCTGCCACTCGGTGGCCTGCCACAGGAAGATCAGCACGATCAGCACGGCGCCGCCCCCGGCGATGACCACCAGGGTGTTGTGCGTGCGCTCGCCGAATTCCGGCAGCTCCAGATAGGACCACAGCCAGTGGAAGAACACGCCCAGCCCGTAGCCGGCCGCCAGCGACAGTCCGGACAGGATGCCCTGCACGTCGTCGGTACGCGGGATCAGGCTGGGGGTCAGCGACGCGGCAAAGAACAGCGTGGCCAGGATCAGCCCCGGGATCGACAGGGTCCCGAGGATACGGGTGGCCCAGCCGGGCCAGATGAAGCGCCGCAGGCGGGTTTGCAGGCGGGCGACGATGGACATCGCGTGAGCACTTCCTTGATGAACAGAAGGGCTTATCCTGTTCGCCCGCTCGGGCGGGTTCAAGTCTCCACCGTGAGCGCCAGTCTGCTTTGGAACCTATTGGGCGTTGTCGCCCGGCCCGGCAGCGTCGGCGTGCCGAAAGCGGAAGCAGCCCTCGACCATGCGCAGGGCCACGCCGAACAGCGCGACCTGCAGCAGGAGCCCGCCGGTGGCGGCGCCCAGTGCGAGGCCGGTGGCCAGCCCCAGGGCCATCAGCAGCATCAGCAGGGTGGCGGCGAGGCGGCTGCGCAGCCAGCCGCCGACCAGCGCCAGCAATGCCACGAGTGTGCCTTCGAGCATCGTGGGCATGTGCTGCACCAGCACGCCCAGCATCACCACGATGACCCCGGCGAAGACCAGGACCCAGCCGGCCACCCGCGCCAGGCGGCGGGCCTGCTCGGTGTCATGGATGGATTGCAGCAGCAGGAGCAGGTCGGCGCCGGCCCCGGCCCAGTGGCGCGATCGCGATTCGTTCATGTGACCACGGTACTACAGCGCCATGACGCCCGGGTGACAGGATTGGCGCGCGGTTATCGCCGGGTCAGTATCGACTCGAGATCGAAGGCCTCGGTCGCGGTTGCCCCGGACTCGGCCTGTTGCACCGAGCCATGGTCCGACCAGTGCAGCAGGCTGAGGTGGCCCGAGCGATCTTCCACCAGGGCCGTGCAGTGCTCGACCCAGTCACCGTCGTTGCAGTAGAGGATGTCGCCGAACGCCTGGACGTTCGGCTTGTGGATATGGCCGCAGATGCAGCCATCGAAGCCGCCCTTGCGCGCGGCGGTGACGGCGGCATGCTCGAAACGCTGGATATATTCCCGCGCCGCCCCGCTCACGCGGGTCTTGAGCCAGGCCGACAGGGACCAGTACGGATGCCCGAGGCGGCGTCGGATGGTGTTCAGGTAGCGGCTGCCGCGCAGCAGCAGGTTGTAGCCAAGATCGCCCAGGGCGTGCACCAGGCGGCTGTGGCGTACGAGCCCGTCGAACTCGTCGCCATGCGTTACGCGGAAGCGCCGGCCATCGGCGGTCCAGTGCACCAGTTCGCGTTCGATGCGCACGCCGCGGATCTCCGAACCGACAAAGCCGCGCACCAGTTCGTCGTGGTTGCCGGGGATGTAGATGACCTCGACTCCGTGCAGGGCGAGCGACAGGACCTGCTCGACCACCGCCGCCTGGGTCGCGTCCCAGAAGATGCGCCGGCGCATGGCCCAGATGTCGAATACATCGCCGACCAGTACCAGGCGATCGCAATTGACCTGGCGCAGCAGGTCCAGCAGGTAGTCCGCGCGGCACTCCCGGGTGCCCAGGTGCAGGTCGGACAGGAACAGGCTGCGGCAATCCAGGGTGGCCATCGCGGGCTCCCGCTCGGGGTTTTGCCGAGCATCGCGCATCCGGGTGACGCCACCATGGCGTTGCAGTGACGATTGCGTGATGACGGTGGCGGGTGGCTAGGGCCAGAGGACCAGCAGCCAGATCAGGGTGGCGTTGGCAAAGCCCAGCAGCACGGCGGCCGATCCCATGTCCAAGGGAGACGCTGATTGAATCGCACGTCCGCGTTGGTGCCCCCTGTTTCCCGAGACAAGGCGTGTCGTGCAGCGGGTAGTGGTTCTACCCGCAAGCGGCGCAACGCAGGATCGGGGAACAGGGGGCACCAACCCCACAAGCCATAGAAAGCAGGGGCTCGGCCGCCCGTTGTTATCAAAAACGGGCGTGCGCACGGCGTTGCGGCTCCCTTGTGCAGAATGACTGCACGGCAGTCACCGCGCCTTGTTCGCACGCAAAAGCGACTCGAGCGCGGACGTGCGATTAAATCAGCGTCTCCCTTGGCACGCGCGGCCAGCTTGTGGCGTTCCGGCCCGAACCGATCCACGGTGGCCTCGATGCCCGAGTTCAGTACCTCGATGATCAGGATCAGGAACAGGCTGCCGAGCAGCAACGCGCGTTCCACTCCGGTATTGCCAACCACCAGAGAGAGTGGCGCCAGGATGACCACCAGGATCAGTTCCTGACGAAAGGCCTCCTCGTGGCGAAAGGTGGCGCGCAGGCCTTTCCAGGAGTACCCAAAGGCCCGCAGGATACGGGTGATGCCGGTAGCGCCGCCGTTGGCCATGGTCGCTTGGTCCGCTGGAGTGGGAAGGGCCGTCAGCGAGGACGGTCGGCCGCGGTATGCGGGGTGCCGAGCGCGTCGGCCGGGCTCAGCAGATCCTGATACACGGTCAGCAATTGTTCGGCCATACGCCGCTCGCTCCATTCCCGCGCCCATGCGGCGTGGGCTGCGCGCATGGCGCGCTGGCGTTCGGGATCATCGAGGACGCGGGCGACCCGCTCGGCAAACACCGCGGGCTCCTCGGGAGCGACTTCGGCACCGGATGCGTCGGTGAGGATGTCGCGCGTGCCCAGGCGCGCCGTGGAGACCACGGGCAGCCCGCAGGCCATGGCCTCCAGCAGGACCAGACCCTGCGTCTCGGTTGCGGAGGCAAACACGAATGCATGCCCGGCGCGGTAGCAGTCGACGAGCGATGTCTCGCGGTCCAGATACCCGCACCAGTGCAGGTTGTCCTCCAGGCCCATCTGCGCGGCCTGGCGCTGCAGGGCAGCCCGGGCCGGTCCCTCGCCCGCGATCAGCAGCAGGACGCCGGGGCGACGCTCGCGCAGGTGCTGGAGCATCTGCAGCAGAAAGCCGATGTTTTTTTCGAAGGCGATGCGCGACACATGCACCAGCATCTCGCGGCCGGGTGCGATGCCCCGCTCCGCCCGGAACAGGTGGCCGTCGCCTCCGGTCCAGGCCTGTGGGTCGATCCCGGTGGGCAGGCGCACGATGGGCGTCTTGATCCCGTACTCCAGCAGGGCCTGGTGCAACGCGGTCGACGGGGCGATCACCCGGTCGACCGCGTTGCACTGCGCGCGCGAGATGCGCCGCGCCAGCCCCCGCAGCCATTTGGCGGGCAGCCACGGCAGGTAATGCTGCAGATACTCTTCGAAGAAGGTGTGGTAGGTCTCGATGACCGGGACCTGCCAGTCGCGTGCCAGCTTGAGCCCGGCGTAGTGCGCCACGAAAGGGGTGTGGACATGGACCACGTCGGCCCGCTCGATCCCGGCTTCCCGCAGGGAGCGGCGGATGAGGCGAGGCTTCAGGATGCGGTCCTCCGGATCCACTACCAGGTAGCGCGACGGGATGCGGATCAGGTCCGGGTCCTGCGGGTCGGGGCCGGGGTGCGCGCCCAGTCCGGGGTAGGCCGGCACCACCAGCGTGACGCGATGGCCCAGTTGTCGGAGCTGTGCGCGGAAACTGGCCAGCGAGGTGGAGACCCCGTTGATCCGGGGGAAGTACACGTCGCTCAGCATCAGAATGTGCACGGCTGCACCTTGGGGCGAGACTCAGGTCCCGGAGTGTGGACCGGGGGTGTGACCAGGTGATGACGAAATTGCGACAGAATTGTTGCGCGCGCAGACCGCCGGTTCGGGTTTCGGGCCGTACCGCGTACCCCCGCCCGATGCGCCTTATTCGGTCGTAGAGGGCTCGGACGATCGCCCCTGTTGCAGCTCGCGCAGGCGTTCGGTGATGCCGGGGTGGTCGAATTCACGCGCGCCGATGGCGCGATAGGCGATGCGGCCCTCGGGGTCGATCACGAAGGTGGTGGGGATGCCGCGCACCGGCCAGGTATCGATCGCGCTGGCCGCGCGGTCCAGCAGCAGGGGAAAATCCACCGGGTAGTCGGCGGTGAAGAAAAAGATGCGATCGGCGTCCTCGCCGACGTTTACCCCGAGTACCACCAGCCCGTCGGGGCCCAGTCCCTCCCATAGCCGCTGCAGGGAGGGCAGCTCGTCCCGACACGGCGGGCACCAGGTCGCCCAGAAGTTCACGACCACGACGTGGCCGCGGTAGTCGCGCAGGTCGTGTGCATGACTGTCGAGGTCCTCCAGTGTCAGGGGAGGAGCGTCCGGGCGTGGCTCGATCGCGGTGAGGGACTCGGTCGCGGCCGGGGCGGTCATGGCGGCCAGGATTAACAGGATCAGGAGGGTCGCGAGCTTTGGCATGGCGATCATCCTCCCGCCTCGCCGGCGCAGCGCAGGTCGGGCAGCCGCGCCTCGTGGAGCTCCCCGGCCGCGCGCCAGCGCAGGGTCAGATCAAAGGGCGTGCCCGGCGGATGGTCGAACAGGATCATGCCCATCAGCCAGTCGCCGGGTTCGAAACGGTGTTCGCCGGGGAACAGGGCCCAGCGAAAGGCGATGCGGGCGGCTTCGGGGGCCTGCCGTCGGTCCCAGGTTGCCTCCCAGTCCCGGTTCGGGCGCGGGCGGATGAGCCCCTCCGGCCCCTGGCTGCTCCAGTCGTGGAGATTGACCTCGATGGGGGTGTGTGGGCGGTTGTTGCGCAGGATCGCCTGGAAGACGCAGTGCGCCGCAATGAGATCGGCATGTTCGGTCTCGAAGCCGCGTCCCAGGAAGAACGCGCGGGTCTGATCGGGCAGCAGCTGCGCAAGCTCCAGCGAGACGCCATCGCCCTGCCACGTCCAGGTGATCAGGCCGCTGGAGGCGTCCGTGCGAGCCTGCACGGTTTCCGTGGCGCTGGCCGGCGCCATGGGCGTGGCCAGCGCCAGAAGGGCCAGGACGCGGATCAAGGTCTCGCGGGCAACCGATCCATTGGGACCGGGCCGCCTACGGTCCGCCGAGGACATGATCCAGCAGCGCCTCGAAGGCCGGTTCGGCGTTTTTCGCCGCGCGTTCCAGGCTCGGGTGCGGCTGCAGGGTGGTCATGAACTTCGGGTGCAACATCGACAGCCTGGTGTTGCCGTCCTCCTCGTACAGGCCGATGTGGCCGCAGGGCATCATCGCGCCGACGTGCAGGCCGGCATCAAGGATGTCCGGCCCCAGCGGCAGGTAGCAGACCTTCAGGGCGGTGATGTCGCCACCGGCCAGGCCGAACTCGGCCAGGAAGATCCAGTCCTCCTCGTTCTCCGCATACTCGCGAATGGCCCGGGCCAGGTCCTCGCGGGACTGTTCGCAGTCGCGGATGATGAAGTGATCGTCGGGCTCGGACGCCGCCAACGGGGCGGCCAGGCCCAGCGCAAGGGCGGCGGTGATGGCCAGTGCCAGGGTCGTGATCGGGTGTTGTGCGCTCATGGCAATGCCTCCTTGGGTTGTTATCGGGTGGCCACGTACCAGTTGTTCTGCAGGTCGTGGGCCAGCTGGTGTACGCGGATGTCGCGGAAACCGGCGCGCTGCAGGTAGTCGCGGGCTAGCGGTTCGCCCCACATCGCACCGAGCCCGGGGCCGCCCCGGGCGAGCGATACCGGCATGCAGTGCATGCAGGAGACGGTGTAGAGAAAGGGTGCGAGCGGGTGATCGAGATCGCCCTGGATCTGTCCAGAGCCGCGGATGTCCTGCATCAGGTAGATCCCTTCGGGTACCAGCGCGCGATGGATGCCGCGCAGGACCCCCTGGGGATCGGCCTGGTCGTGGATGGCGTCGAAGGTGGTGATCAGTTCGAAGCTCCGGGCCTCGAGACGGTGCCCCATCTCGGCGGCGTCGGCCTCGATGAACACGACGTTGTCTAGCCCCTCCGCTTTTGCCTCGGCGCGGGCGCGCGCGATGGCCTGTGGCGAGAGATCCAGTCCGGTGAATTCGCTGCGAGGGTAGCGCCCCGCCAGGTGGTTGATGATGCGCCCGCTGCCGCAGCCGACATCCAGCACGCGGATGCCGCGCTCGAGATGGTCGGTCAGGCCCGGCACCAGCGGCAGGATGGCGCTCTCCAGCGAGGACAGGACGGACTGGCCGCTGTCCTCGGCCATGACTTCGTGGAAACGTGTGTAGCGTTCGTAGGGCACGCCGTCACCGGTCTGGAACGCGGTGGCAATCGCATCCTCCACGGCGCCCAGCACTGCGATGTACTGGGCGAACACCGCCAGGTTGTCGGCCGCGGCGGCGCGGGTGAGGCACGTGGCATGCGCCGGCGGCAGGGCAAACCGTGGCCCGGCGGGTTCCACCGTGACGATCCCCGCCGTGGCCATCGCGCCGAGCCATTCGCGGACATAGCGTTCGTTCAGGCCGCTCGCTGCGGCGATTGCCTCGGACGTTGACGGGGGTCGCCCGCGCAGGGCATCGAACAGTCCGGTCCGGTGCCCGAGCGAGAGCATCAGGCACAGCGCACCGTGATTGAGGACCTCGACCAGGTGGCCGGCAAAGGCCTCCACAGCCTGTGGTGACGCAGGGTATTCCGGGTCGGACGGCATGCGGGTGACCTCCGCGATGGCGCCGGGGGTTGGCTTTACCCGGAGCCTAGGCCGTGCGGTGATCCCCCGCGGTCACGGGCTTGCGGTGCGGGGGCGAATCTTGCGGTTGTGCGTCAGGGTGTTTCGGGGCCGTCCGCGCGGGTGATTGGCGGCTCCCCGTACTGATCACGGTAGGCGCCGGGTGCCATGCCGAAGGCCTGCCGGAAGTGGCGGGCCAGTTGTTGCGGGGTGTAGCCGGTGGCCGTCGCGATCTCGCCGATGCTCGCGTGCGACTCGGTCAGCAAGGCGCGCGCCCGCTCCAGACGCAGCTGGGTCAGGTAGCGGTGGGGCGGCTGGCCGTGGGTCTCGCGGAAGGCGCGGGCGAAGTGCCAGGGGGAGAGGTCGCACAGCGCGGCGAGTTCAGCGAGACGGATCGGCTGGTCGAGGTAAGTCTGCATGTAGTCGATGACCTGTGCCGAGCGGTGCGGTGCGAGGCCGCCCCGGCAGCGGTCGGCCGGGGCGGCCTGGCTGGTCAGGCGGGCCAGGCGCACCACCAGTGCGGCCATCATGCTGTCCACGAACACGTGTGCGGCGGGGTCCTCGCGACCCATTTCCTGCCACAGACACTCCAGGCCCTGGGCGATCAGCGGGTCGCTGTGGTGGCGGTTGTGAACGGGGCCGAAATCCAGCGGGTCGTCGGCGGGCCGGTCCAGGCAACGGCGGGCCAGGTCGGCGGGGATGGCGATAAACCGTACCCTCGCCGCGTCCGTGACCCGGCACCAGGGCGTGGCCCCCGGGGCCACGGCCACGAAATCGCGGGTGCGGGTGTGTCCCGAGAAGCGCCCGGCGCCGAGATCGCAGACGTAGCGGAATGGGGCCCCGGACGACTGGCTCAGGACCAGGTCATCGGAGGCCGGGGTGTGGAACAGGCCTGGTGGCTGAAGGGTCTCCAGCATGGCGATCGCTGGCGAGGCAGCCGCGCGGGTCTCGCGCAGGTGCGGTCCCCCGTTCCCGCGGGTGTAGTGCTCCAGCATGTTCGGCCATGGTTGCGGCATTTTCTCACCCCGCATGTCCTGTATAGGCCATGCCGGTGCCGCCTGCCAGATTCAGCGGTAGACGCGAACCTCCTGGGCCCAGCCGTCCACGCCGCGATTGGCACAGAACGCCTGGACGTGGCCGTCGGCGTAGCGGATCTCGACGTTGAAACCAGCCCCGGGCGGGTGGTTCAGGGCCACCCGCCGGTGCTCGCCGGGCGCGATCTCGCCCTCGCGAATGCTGGATTCGGACAGGTCGTGCCCGAAATCGAAGTGCACCGCGCGGATGGTCGTGTCGCTGTCATTGTGCAGCGTGACCATCAACGCGCCCTCGGTCGGGGGGCGCTCCACACCCCAGTGCATCAGCCCCGCACCCATCGCGAGTCCGAGCACGAACAGCCCGGTGGCAGGGGCGCGCAGGGCGTCTACCAGGATCTCGTCCCAGCTGCGGCGTTGTGTGTCCGGTTCCATGCGGCGCCCGATGTCTTGTGTATAAGAAAAACCTAATTTAATAGGACCGGCAGGGCAAGGTCATCCGCGCCTTGCGTGGGAGCCGTCTCCTGATCCGCGTTGCGCGGTTTTCGGGTGCCGGTCGACGGTGCATGTGACCCCGCAGGCGCATTCGGGTATGTTCGGCGGGTTTGATTGGAGCAGGACAGCACGCCCGTGGGAACCGACGAACGCAATCTGCAGGGACTGGTCGCGCAGCTGGCGGAGCGCCTGGCGGGCACCGGCCTGCACGGGCGCATTGGCCTGGAGAAGGAGACCCTGCGCGTCGGCCCGCAAGGGTCGCCGGCCCTGACCCCGCACCCGGCGGCGCTGGGTTCGGCGCTGACCCACCCGAATATCACGACCGACTACTCCGAGGCCCTGCTGGAGCTGGTGACCCCGCCGTTTGACGATGTGCGCGAGACGCTGGGTTTTCTGCACGACCTGCAGGCCTTCGCCGCGGCCAATGTCGGCGACGAGACCCTGTGGTCGACCTCCATGCCCTGCGTGACCGCCGACGACAACGCGATCCCGGTCGCGCAGTACGGCACGTCCAACGCCGGGCGCATGAAGACCGTCTATCGCGTCGGGCTGGGGCACCGCTACGGACGCAAGATGCAGGTGATCGCCGGGGTGCACTTCAACTATTCCCCGCGCCCCGAGTTCTGGCCGGCGCTGGCGGAGGTGCTGGGCGAGCAGGATGACCGCGCGTTCCGCGACGAGCGCATGATGGGCATGATCCGCAACCTGCTGCGCTTCGGCTGGCTGGTGCCATATCTGTTCGGGGCCTCGCCGGCCGTGTGCAATTCCTTCCTCGAGGGCCACGGCGCGGTGCTGGAGGACTTTGACGACGACACCTCTTACCTCCCGCATGCCACCAGCCTGCGCATGGGTGACATCGGCTACACCAACCGCAAGGAGGCGGACACCGGCATCAAGGCGGACTACAACTCGCTGGGCGGCTACGTCGACTCGCTGCGCTGCGCGATCAATACGCTCAGCCCCGAGTGGGAGCGCATCGGCGTGAAGGTCGACGGCGAATACCGCCAGCTGAACGCCAACATCCTGCAGATCGAGAACGAGTACTACTCCACCGTGCGCCCGAAGCAGCCGCTGGAGCGCTTCGAGAAGCCCACCGATGCGCTGGAGGCACGCGGGATCGAGTACGTCGAGCTGCGCTCGGTGGACATCAACGCGCAGCACCCGCTGGGGGTGGACGAGACCCAGCTGCGCTTTCTCGAGGTGTTTGCCCTGACCTGCCTGCTGCAGCCCAGTCCTTTGCTGGCGGACGGCGAACTCGACGCGATCGACCGCAACCTGCTCGATGTGGCGCATTACGGCCGCCGCCCTGGCCTCGAGCTGCGCCGGCAGGACGAGCAGGTACTGCTGCAGGACTGGGCGCGCGAACTGCTGGCCCTGATGCGCCCGGTCGCCGCGATCCTCGACCAGGAACTGCCGGGCGACCCCTACCGTAGAGCGCTAAGCGAGCAGTGGGGCAAGGTCGAGCAGGCCGACCTCACGCCCTCGGCGCGCATGCTGGAGGACATGATGGCGCGCGAGGAGGGCTTCTACCGCTACGCCAGCCGCCTGTCCGCGCAGCACCGCGAGGCGTTTCGCTTCAACGGCCCGCTGCCGCGCGCCGAGACGCTGGAGGCCCTGGCGCGCCAGAGCCTGGCGGAGCAGGCCGCGATCGAGGCGGCCGATACCCTGGACTTCGATACCTTCCTTGCCCGCTACTTCGACGGCACGCTGCGCGCCTCCTGAGGGAGACGCTGATTTAATCGCACGTCCGCGTTGGTGCCCCCTGTTTTCCGAGACAAGGCGCGTCGTGCAGCGGGTAGTGGTTCTACCCGCAAGCGGCGCAACGCAGCATCGGGGAACAGGGGGCACCAACCCCACAAGCCATTGAAAGCAGGGGCTCGGCCGCTTTTGCGCGGGAACGGCGTTGCGGTTCCCTTGTGCAGAATGACTGCACGGCAGTCACCGCGCCTTGTTCGCACGCAAAAGCGACTCGAGCGCGGACGTGCGATTAAATCAGCGTCTCCCTGAGCGGCCTATCCCACAGTCGGTTCGGTATTTTCGAACTATCGGGCGGAAATAACGCGATTTATTTTCGATTTTATCGACAGGATAATCGACCCTATCATCCGTAACCGTGGCGGCTGGACCGCTGCAGAGGGAACCCCATGAGTCTCCTGATCAACGGCGAACTGCGCGAAGGCTGGCTGGAAGAGGAGTCCGACGAGAACGGCGAGTTCGTGCGCCAGGACCAGCAGTACCGCAACTACGTGACCGCCGACGGCTCCGCGGGTCCCCTGGGCGAGGGCGGCTACCCGGCCGAGTCCGGGCGTTATCACCTGTACGTCTCCTATGCCTGCCCCTGGGCGCATCGCGCGCTGATCCTGCGCAAGCTCAAGGGCCTGGAGTCGCACATCGGGTTGTCGGTCGTGCACCACTACATGGGCGATGCCGGCTGGTCCTTCGATGACTGCGACGGCTGCACCGGTGACCGGGTGCACAGCTCACGCTACATGCACGAGCTCTACACCCGCACCGATCCGAAATACACGGGTATCGTAACCGTGCCGGTGCTGTTCGACACCCAGACCGACCGGATCGTGAACAACGAGTCGGAAGACCTGGTGCGCATGTTCAACAGCGCCTTCGACGGCATCACCGGCAATACGCTGGATTTCTACCCGGAGGACCTGCGCGAGGAGATCCACGCGGTCAACGAGCGCGTCTACGAGAATGTGAACAACGGGGTTTACCGCTCCGGGTTCGCGACCAGCCAGAAGGCCTACGATGCCGCCTGGGATCGTCTCTTCGAGACCCTCGACTGGCTGGAGGAGCGCCTGGCACGCCAGCCGTTTCTGGTGGGCGACCGGATCACCGAGGCCGACTGGCGGCTGTTTACCACGCTGGTGCGGTTCGACCCGGTCTACTACAGCCATTTCAAGTGCAATAGACAGCGCATCATCGACTTCCCGGCGCTGTCGGCCTACCTGCGCATGCTCTACCAGCGCCCCGGCGTGGCCGAGACCGTGCGCATGGATCACATCAAGGCGCACTACTACGGCAGTCATCCGATGCTGAACCCCAGCGGCATCGTGCCGAAGGGCCCGGTGATCGACTACACCCGGCCGCACGATCGTCCCCTGGGCGATCTGCCGGCCGCGCTGCGGAACGCCGACGAAACGTGACGGTCGTTACACTATTGGAATGTTCAACCCTGGCCCGGTCAGGGGGGCAATGCAGTGTCCCCCTGACCGGGCCTCATTGGTGTAGGGGCATAGACAAGTGAAGGCGATTGGCGGGTTTCTGGGACTGGTCCTGGTGGTGGCGGTCGCCGCTGCTGCCTGGTACGCGGTTGGCCCGGAAGCGGGGGATGACGCGGCCAGCGACGCGCCTGCCGCCGAACGCGACGACCGCACGCCGGTGCGCGTTAGCGAGGTCGTCCCGCGCACCTTCGAGACCGTTGTCGAATCCCTGGGCACGGTGCAGGCCAACGAGTCCGTGGTGGTCACCGCCAGCGTCACCGAGCGCGTGGTCGAGGTCCTGTTCGACGACGGCGACACGGTGGAGGCCGGGGATGTCCTGGTCCGTCTTGATGCCGACGAGGAGCGTGCGGCCCTGCGCGAGATCCGTGTGCAAGTGGACGAGGCGCGGCGGGAGCTGGAGCGCGTGCGCGACCGCGTGGCCGATGGCGTGGTCACGCAGCAGCAGGTGGATCAGCAGCGTTCGCGGCTGAACGAGGCGGAAGCCCGCCTGGCGGCCGCGGAGGCCCGTGTGGCCCAGCGCGTGATCCGGGCCCCGTTCTCCGGTCGTCTGGGCCTGCGCCAGGTCAGTGCCGGTTCCCTGGTCAGTCCGGGGACTGCGATCGCTGAACTCGATGACGTCTCGGTCGTGAAGGTCGACTTCGCGGTCCCCGAGCGCCACACCTCGGCGATCCACCTGGGCCTGGATGTCCAGGGGCGCAGCGCGAACGGCGAGTTCGAGGGCGAGGTCGCGGCCGTCAGCAACCGTCTGGACGTGGCGACCCGCACCCTCACCGTGCGTGCCCTGATCGAGAATCCCGACCTGTTGCTGCGCCCCGGCATGCTGGTGAACATCCGCCTGCCGCTGGACCCGGTCGAGCGCCTGGCCGTCCCGGAGGGCGCGATCCGCCAGGTCGCCGACCAGCACTTCGTGTTCCGGCTGCGTGACGACGACACGGTCGAGCGGGTGCGCATCCGTATCGGGCGACGCGATCCGGGGCATGCCGAAGTGCTGGAGGGCCTGGAGCCGGGGGATACCGTCGTCTCCGAGGGCGTGTCGCGGGTGCGCGACGGCCGCGAGGTACGCGTGCTGCCGCCGCGTGCGCCGGATAATGGCGAGGCCGGGGACGGGGCATGATCATCTCCGATGTCGCCAATCGCCGGCCGGTGCTGGCGATTGTCTTCAATCTGCTGCTGATCACCTTCGGTCTGATCGCCTACGACAGCCTGCCACTGCGCGAATACCCGGACGTGGACCCGCCGGTGGTCACGGTGGACACCATCTACCCCGGGGCCAGCGGAGAGATCATCGAGCGCGAGGTCACCCAGCGGATCGAGGACCGCATCGCCGGGATCGAGGGGATCCGGTTTATCCAGTCCTCCAGCGAGGACGGTCGCTCGCGTATCACCATCGAATTCAACCTCAGTCGCGACATCGACGCCGCCGCGAACGACGTGCGCGAGGCGGTCAGTCGCGTGCTGGGCGACCTGCCCGACGAGGTCGACCCGCCCGAGGTAACCAAGGCGGACGCCGACGCCAACCCGATCTTGTGGCTGAACCTCTCCAGCACCACGATGGATGCGCTGGAGCTGGCGGACTACGCCGAGCGCAACCTGATTGATCGCCTGTCGGTGGTGGACGGCGTCGGGCTGGTGCGCCGGGGCGGCGCGCGCAGCTACGCGATGCGGATCTGGGTCGACCGCGAGGCCCTGGCCGCGCGCGAGCTCACCGTCACCGACATCGCCGACGCCCTGCAGCAGGAGAACGTGGAACTGCCGGCGGGGCGTCTCGACTCGCTGGAGCGCGAGTTCACCGTGCGCGTGGAGCGCCAGTACCGCACCCCCGAAGACTTCGCCGGGCTGGTGCTCAAGCGCGGGGAGGGCGGGCAGCTGGTGCGCCTGGGCGACGTGGCCGAGGTGAATATCGGGGCGGATACCGAGCGCAGCGAGTTCCGCGGCAACGGCGAGGACATGATCGGGCTCGGCATCATCCGCCAGTCCAACGCCAATGTGCTGGAGGTCGCCAATGGCGTGAAGGCCATGGCGGACCGCCTGCAGGACTCCCTGCCGGAGGGCACCTCGCTGGTCACCACCTACGACGAGTCGGTCTTCATCGAGGGGGCGATCCGCGAGGTCTACATCACCCTGGCGGTCGCGACTGCCGCGGTGGTGTTCGTGATCTACCTGTTTCTGGGCAGCTGGCGGGCGACCCTGATCCCGGCGGTGACCGTGCCGGTCGCGATTACCGCCGCGTTCATCGGTATCAGCCTGTTCGGGTTTTCGGTCAACCTGCTGACGCTGCTGGCGCTGGTGCTGGCGGTCGGACTGGTGGTGGACGACGCGATCGTAATGCTGGAGAACATCCACCGGCGCATCGAACGGGGCGAGCCGGGGCTGCTGGCGGCCTACCGCGGTGCGGGCCAGGTCGGGTTCGCGATCGTGGCGACCACCTCGGTACTGATCGCGGTGTTCGTGCCCCTGGCCTTCCTCGACGGCACGGTGGGCCAGCTGTTCACCGAGTTCGCGATCGCCATGGCCATCGCGGTCTTCTTCTCCAGCATTGTGGCGCTGACCCTGGCGCCGGTGCTCTCCGGGCGCCTGATGCACAAGGGCGATGACCAGACCGGTGCCGCCCACTACATCGGCCGCGGCTTCGCGGCGCTGGAGGCCGGTTACGGCCGCGTGCTGGCGAGCGGGCTCAAGGGGTCATGGCTGGTGGTGCCGCTACTGGCCGCGGTGCTGGCCGGGGCCTGGTATCTGTTCGACGAATTGCCCGAGGAGTTCGCGCCGCAGGAGGATCGCGGGTCCTTCTTCGTCCTGGTCGACGGACCCGAGGGGGCGAACTTCGAGTACATGAGCCGCCAGATGGCCGAGGTCGAGGCCCGTATCCAGCCGCTGATCGAGGACGGTCCGATCCGCCGCGCCCTGGTGCGTACGCCACGCGGCTTCGGCGGCTCCGAGCTGATGAATAACGGGTTTGTGATCGCGATCCTGGAGCACTGGGACGACCGTGACGTGTCCGGTCAGGAGGTGATCGACGAGATCCGCGGCATCATCAACGAGATGCCCGGGGTAGAGGCGCGCGTGGTTATGCGCCAGGGCCTTTCGCGCGGTCGCGTCGGACCGCCGGTGCAGTTCGTGATCTCCGGACCGGACTACGACCAGCTCGAGGAGTGGGGCGAAATCATGCGCGAGGCCGCCGAAGGCATCGAGGGCCTGACCCGGGTGGATCTCGATTACGAGCCTACCCAGCCACAGCTCAACGTGCGCCTGGATCGCGACCGGGCGGGCGACCTGGGTGTCTCCATGCGCGATGTCGGCCGTACGCTGGACATCGTGCTCGGCGGGCGCGACGTGACCACCTTCGTCGATCGCGGCGAGGAGTACGACGTGATCATCGAGGGCCTGGCCGATCAGCGCCGCACGCCGGGCGATATCGACAACCTCTACGTGCGCTCCAGTTCCGGCGCCATGGTGCCGCTGTCCAGCCTGGTCACCTACGAGGAACAGGCCGGTCCGTCCTCGCTGGAACGCTACAATCGCTCGCGGGCGGTCACCCTGACCGCCGGGCTGCGCGACGGCATGACCCTGGGCGAGGCCCTGGACGCGCTGGATGCCAAGGCTGCCGAGCTCCTGCCGGCCGAGGCGGGCATCGACTACAAGGGCGAATCGCTGGATCTGCGCACCGGCTCGGAGGCGATCCTGTTTGTCTTCGCGCTGGCCCTCTTGGTGGTCTTCCTAGTGCTGGCGGCGCAGTTCGAGAGTTTCGTGCACCCGTTCGTGATCATGCTGACCGTGCCGCTGGCGGTGGTAGGTGCTCTGATCGGCCTGACCGTTACCGGCCAGACGCTGAATATCTACAGTCAGATCGGCATGGTCATGCTGATCGGCCTGGCGGCGAAGAACGGCATCCTGATCGTCGAATTCGCCAACCAGTTGCGCGACCGCGGGCGTGATTTCGACGCCGCGATCATCGAGGCCGCGCGCATGCGGCTGCGGCCGGTGCTGATGACGGCGCTGACCACGGTTGCGGGCTCCATTCCGCTGATCCTGGCCTCCGGGCCGGGCGAGGAGACGCGCTTCGTGATCGGGGTGGCGGTGTTCTCCGGTGTGCTGTTCGCGACGCTGTTTACGCTGTTCGTGATTCCGGCGGCCTATCGCCTGGTGGCGCGGGGTACGACGTCGCCGCTGGCGACCACGCGCCGCTTGCACGAGCTGGACGACGAGATCGACGATGTCGACGGCGAGCGCCGCGGGGTCCGCGCCGCCACTGCACCGCGCGCCGAACCCTGATCACTCGGTGCCTGCTGCCTGCCCTGTTGAGGCTGGTCCTGGTTCGGCATCCGGTGTTTACGTGCCTTCGGCCGGCCGCCTGCCATGCGCTGACTCGCCAGCGCGCCCCGAGGTCCTTTCTTGCTTGCCCAAGAAAGGACCCAAAGAAGGGCACCCGGATTTCGCCCGGGAACCTTGCTCCAGGGCCCTCGGGCCGGCGGCGCTGAACTCGCTACGCTGCGCTTCGCTCAGACATCCAGCGCCTTCTTCCGGCCCGAGAACCCTTCCGCAAGGGGCTTCATACGGGGGAGTAAAGTCAAAACAGCAGCTATTCAAACGCCACGACACCACAATGGGCATTGCCGTCCGAAAGCCCCCCGGCGCCCGCTCGCGGGCGCGGCACGCAACGGCCAAGGCCGAGCGTGCCCAAGATGTGCGAAGACCTAGCCTTCATCCACTGGCAAGACCGTCGGGATAGCCGTTGTCTTGACCTTGATCCCCCCGTTGTCGTCGCGCCGAGTGGAGAGGCTTTTCGCGGGAGAAGAGGCGCTGGATGTCTGAGCGGAGCCGCAGGCGCAGCGAGTTCAGCGCCGCCCGCGAAAAGCCTCGGAGCGAGGGAAACCCCGGCCCGCGCAGCGGGTGAACCGCCCCGGGTTTCCCGGAGACCCGTTGGTTTGGGTCACGCTGCACGAACGGACCCCTGAAGTTGTTGATGGTACTGCGCTTCGATCATTGCCGGCGGTCGATACCCGTTGGATTCCAACAGGCGTCGCCGGTTGAACCAGTCGACCCACTGGAGCGTAGCCCACTCGACGTCGCGTCGATCGTTAAGACGTCCCCAGTAGGCCCGGACCTCGGTCTTGTACAGCCCGTTGAGGGTCTCCGCCAGGGCGTTGTCGTAGGAGTCACCGACCCGGCCCACCGAGGGCTGGAGCCCGGCTTCTCCGAGGCGGTCGGTGGAACGCACCGATACGTACTGCACGCCGCGATCGCTGTGATGGATGGGACGCGGCGTGCCCCGTCCCATCCGGGCCTGCAGCGCCTGTTCCAGCGCTCCCAGCGTCAGGTCGGTGCGCAGGCTCCGACTGACGCGCCAACCCACGATGCGGCGGGCGAACGCATCGGTGATGAAGGCCGTGTAGACGAAGCCCTCTCGCGCCGCGGGCATGTAGGTGATATCCGCCACCCACAGGGCGTTCGGACGCTTGACCCGGAAGCACCGTCCGACATGATCCGGCGGGAGCGCGACCCCGAGCGCCGGACGGGTGGTGCGCGGGGCCTTGCCCCGCGTCACCCCGCGCAGACCCAGGGCGCGCATCCGCCGCGCCACGCTGCAACGCGCGACGTCGCAGCCCTCCAGCCGGAGGGCATGCCAGACCTTGCGCACACCGTAGACCCTGAAGTTGTCTTCCCAGACGTCG
>NZ_KB897931.1:0-30881 GCF_000377285.1 Thioalkalivibrio sp. ALE25
CACAAGCACATGAAGAGCACCAACATGCTCGAGCGGCTGAACGAGGAGATCCGCCGCCGGACCCGGGTGGTCCGGATCTTCCCCAACACCCACAGCTGTCTACGCCTGGTACGGGCCCTGGCCGTCGAAATCCACGAAGGCTGGCTGGAGGACAACCGCTACCTGAACATGGATCTGCTCAAAGAGCACAAGAAAATCCTGCTGAGGCAGGCCGAGGCCGCCTGAGCCATACCGACCAACCGAACATGGCTGACTCACTTCTGCACAACTTGACGCACACAACCGCTCGCCTCCTACACCGACTGCTACCCCTGTGGGAGCGGCCTCGGCCGCGAAGCCCCCGCCAAAGCTCGAAAACCACCGACCCTCTCCACCTTATTGGGCGGCTCCACCCCCTCCGGTCATCGCGAGGAGCAACGCGACGTGGCGATCTGCCCGGGCAGCCCCGTAACCAGCGATACCACCCCGGCGAAGACTGCGCCGCGCGGCCCGCAGTGACCCGGTGAGCGCAAACGCATAAGTGCTCTCACTCGCTCTGTCGCACAGGCGCGACAGCCTTGGCAACGCCTCATCCAGGGAAAGCACCCGCCTGCATCGCAGCAAACCGGATTCCAGATCAAACCAACCTTCTCACGAGCACAACGACACCCCCAGAGGCAGCCACGAACCGCAGAACTTAGCCGGCAGAACGGTCCTGCGATACGACCCCGGCCTGCGCCACTCCTTCTACTCCAGTCGCACGGCCCATCACATCCACCACAGCATCGGCCACGGCGTGCATATCGGGCTCACTCAACGTGTGGTCCACCAGGAACATAACACTGGTCTCACCCAACTCGCGGGCAACAGGCAAGCGCCGCTCGGGCCGGTAGTCCGTCCCGTCAAAGGCCTTCTCCAGATAGACCTCGCTGCAGCTCCCCTGCAGGCATGGCACCCCACGGGCCTGTATGGCCGCCACCACCGCGTCGCGGTCCCAGCCATCCACCAGCGACTCCGGCTCCACGTAGGCGTAGAACTTGTACCAGGCATGGCCCACGCCCTCCGGTGGCACTGGCACGCGCAGGCCCCGCACCCCAGACAGCCGCTCCAGCAGGACCCCGGCGTTGGCACTCCGCTGCGCCAGCCAGCCCGGCAGCTTCCGTAGCTGCACCCGGCCAATGGCCGATTGCATCTCGGTCAGCCGCCAGTTGGTCCCAAACGACTCATGCAACCAGCGAAACCCCGCCTTATGTTCGCGGTTATACACCGCATCCCATGCCTTGCCGTGATCCTTGTAGCTCCAGGCGCGCTGCCACACAGCTTCGTCCCTCACCAGCAGCATCCCGCCCTCGCCACCGGTGGACATGATCTTGTCCGTGCAAAAGGAAAACGCCGCCGCATCCCCGAACGACCCCACAGGCTGCCCCTCCAGCGTCGCCCCATGCGCCTGGGCGCAGTCCTCGATCAGAAACAACCCCCGCTCATCCGCCAACGATCGCAGCCCGTGCATGTCACACGACCAGCCCGCCAGGTGCACGGCGATCACCGCACGGGTGCGCGGCGCCAGCACGGCCCGCACACTCTCCGGAGTAATGTTGCCCGAATCCCGATCCACGTCCGCAAACACCGGCCGCGCCCCGCGCATCACGATCGCCGAAGCCGACGCCAGGAACGTCCGCGGCGTCACCACCACCTCGTCGCCCTCGCCCACACCCAGCGCCATCAGCGCCAATTCCAGCGCGAGCGTGCCGTTCGCCACCGCAATCCCGTAGGACGCATCATGGAACGCCGCAAACTCGCGCTCGAACTCGCGCCCTTCGCTACCATTCCAGTAGTTCACGCGACCAGAACTCAGCACCCGCTGCACGGCCACCAGCTCGTCATCCTCGAACCGCGGCCACAAACTCTTCACCACCGTCACACCACCTAGGGAAACACTGATCAATGTACACATTCGCGCTCGAGTCGCTTTTGCGTGCGAACAAGGCGCGGTGACTGCCGTGCAGTCATTCTGCACAAGGGGACCGCAACGCCGTTCCCGCGCCCGTTTTCGTCAACAACGGGCGGCCGAGCCCCAGCTTTAAATCGTTTGTGGGGTTGGCACCCCAGGTTCCCCGATCCTGCGTTGCGCCACGTGCGGGTAGAACCACTACCCGCTGCGCGACGCGCCTTGTCTCGGAAAACCTGGGGTGCCAACGCGAGTGCGTACATTAATCAGTGTTTCCCTAGGGAAATTGATCCGCCTCACGGCCGACCTGCATAACCGTCCACCAACAAAAACTGGATAGAGACCCGATAAGGCTCTCGGCCTACTCGGCCGAAGGCGCACCACTGGAACGCATTCGCTCCAGGATTCGCGGAGCCACGAACAGCGCCACCATGCCGAACAGGTCGAGGGTCCCGATGATGCCGGCCGCAACGGCACTGAAAGGCGCAATCGCCACCGCCGCCGCCAGACCCGCCACCGCAATCACCAGACCGTAGCGCTGCCCCCGACGGTCCTTTGCAATGGCACCTTCCAATCCGCGTTCCCGCATTCGATGAGCATGCGCCTGCTCATCCATGGCCATCTGCACGATTGCACGGCGGGTTTCATCATCGAAACGGTTCAGAAGGTCGGGGTGCGGCAACGGCCCGCTGTACGACTCGTGGCGCGTCGCCGCCATCACCAGCTCCGAAGGTTGAGTGGCAAGGAGCCTCGCAAGCCTACCCTGGTCTTCCGGTGACAGGGCGCCACCTTCCAGCCCGGCCACCAGCTCCTCGAATGTACCGCTTTGGCTACCGGCCGTATCCGGCCGGTTGTCAGGCAGGCCCTCCGTTGGCCTTTCGTTCATCGTTCCTCTCCATTCCCTGGTCGGATTCCGCGCGATTCATCCCTTCACGCAGGCGCTCACCAACGTTGACCCAATGACCGGCGATTCGCTGCTGCAACGAACCGGAAGGCATAAAGGCCGAGTAGTCATGCGCCGGCCACACTTCCATCACCGAACCGGCCGCAAGCACTACCCGACCGGCATCTCGCTTTCTTGTTTTCACCTGCTCACCTCCGTGCTTCACCCGGCCGATTACGGCATTTATCTTGGACCACGACTACAAAGCGCACAAATTCACGCCCACCACGTCATTCAACCGTCCCCGAAACCCGGCGACCGTCGACCGTACGACCCTAATGCCCCAATCGCCGAGGGGGCTCGGCTCCTACACGTCCGGGAACCACGCCACTGTAGGAGCCCAGCCCCCTGGGCGACCAGAGCCGAACCCACCCCATCGCTCAAAGCCGCCACGCCCCTACCGAAACACCGTCCGCCAGATATACCCAAGATCCTTCCGAAACGACCAGTTCTGCACATACTCGCGGTTAATCCGCACCTTGTCCGGAAAGATCACCTCGTGGTTGTACGCCTCCGGATCCTCCACCGCGGCCAGCATCGACTCCTCGTCGCGGTACTTCAGCGTCGCCGGCCCGGTGATCCCCGGGCGCACCGACACGACCAGCCGGTCCTCACCCTCCAGCGCATCGGCAAACCCCGGCACGTCCGGCCGCGGCCCCACAAAGCTCATTTGCCCCAGCAGCACATTGATCAACTGCGGCAGCTCGTCGATCTTGGTGCGGCGGAAGAACCGGCCCAGCGGCGTGATACGCGGATCATGCCCGGTGGTCACCGTCGTCGTATGCACGCGGGAGGGCCGCATGGTGCGGATCTTCACCACCCGGAACACGCGCCCGTGGCGCCCCACCCGCTCCTGCACGAAGAAGCCGTTCTGCCGGGTGTCGATCGTTGCCAGTACCCAGGCCAGCGCGATCAGCCAGAACGTCAGCGCCAGCCCCACGGCTGCCCCCAACACGTCAAAGCCGCGCTTAAGCGCGGCCTCAGGAAGTGAAAGTCCGGACAAATGAACCAACCCCTACCGTTTCCAGCGGCCATGAAACACGAGATGCATAAGGAAAACACGGCGATTCTCGTCGGCCTTCTTCATCGTTTGAAAGGCCGAAAACGCACGCTCGGCCACCCCAACCAGAGCCAGCACATCCGTCCGGGAAAACCGCCGGGACAGATCGTAATCGGCCTCATGACGCGCCTGCTGCAGCTCCACAAACGCATCCGCGACCGTCACAACCCGACCATCTGGACCACCGGGAATCAACTGGTCCAAGGGCTGCGGCGGCGCACCGGGGTTCCATTTCACCAAGGCCTGACACGCCTTTTTCATGTCGGCGTGCCCAAGAGCGCGGCCCACCTGTTGCCGCAGCACATCCCGTCCCTGCCCAGCCACAATCTCCCGGCTTGCTGCATCCACCAACAGATGGAAAAGAGCATAATACGCTGCAGAGGCCGCCCGTCGAAGACTGGCCTGGCGTGGCCGTCTCGGTTCATGGGTCGCGAGCTGTCGGGCCTGGTTGAGCAAATCCCTTTGCAAAGACATCCGTCGCTCCCGTCAGCGATTCCGCTCACTCGACTCTCTCACACGAACGTACGCCCAGAGGCCCGGTACCTGGCTTGATAAATACTCCCGTATGCGATGCCGCAACGCCGCCAGTGCGGGCTGCACCTCATCCTGCGGTGGAAATTCCGGCTCAAGGACAATCCAGGCCCAAAGGGCCATGTCGTCGTCGGCGTCCGGGCCCTCGGTCAGCTCGATTGCCCGCACCCACTCCGGCCTTTCAAGCCGGTCGACGCCCTCGCGTAAATCCTCAAGCGACACCGTGCTGGCCAATAAAGTCATATCGGATACTCCTGGGGGCCGATCATGGAGACTCAGGCGACCCGAACCTTTCCCTCTACCCTAGCGTATTGCGGGCCGAAGATCAGGACTGCACCCCTCACGGCAAACGCCCTAACCCGCCGCCAACACCGGGGTTTCCGGCCGCCCCGGCGGGAACTCGATCAGCAGATAGTCGTTCGGCAGCTCGGCGACGATCTCGAACTTCGCCACCGCCTCGTGGGAACGCAACGACGCCGGATTGTGCCGGCTGATGGTGGAACGGGCGCGCAGGCCAGCCCGCGACGCCTGCCAGTACAGAAACTGGACGATAAAACGACCCAGCCCCATACCGGCGAAGTCCGGGTGTACCAGCAGCCCAATGAACGCGGAGCCCGTCGGTGCCACCTTCAGCAGCGCATAGCCCACCAGCCGGTCTCCGGCGAACAGCCCGTAGTTCAGAAAGGCACCGGAGGCGAGCACCCGGCGCAGGGAGCGGTGATCGAAACCATGGGGCCGAAAATACTGCAGCCGCTCTTCCGGTTGCCCCGAAAGGAAGCCGGAGAGTGCATCCAGGTCCTCAACACCCAGTGGCCGCATCACGGCGGGTTCACCCGCGACCCGCCCCTGCAAGGTGCCCTGCCTGCGAGCCCGGCGAATGCGGCCACCAAAGCGCAGCACCGTCACCCCGCGCGCAACCGCCTCGACCCCGCGAAAGAGCCAGGGGAGCCGGTGCTTCAACTGGTAGGCCAGCTGTTCCATCAGCCCGTCCCGGCCGCCTTCACCAAAACACGCTCCAACTCCCCCGCCAGCTGGTCTCGGGAGAAGCGCTCCTCGGCCAGGGCACGAGCCGATTCTGCAGCAGAGTCTACCCATGCCTGGTCCTGCAACGCGTTGGTCAACGAAACCGCTGCATCCCTAACGTCGTCCATCGGAATGATTAGACCTGCACCTTCCCTCTCTGCCAATTCGGAAGACCACCCTCGATAATTCGAGACGATCGGCTTTCCTGCGGCGAGAGAATCGAAAAACTTGTTCTGGACAGAATGGCGATACAGTATTTCAAAAGGCGCCATGGTCATAATGGATGCCGCGCTCTCAGCGTACCATGCGGGGACTTCACGCTTGGCGCAGGAACCATGAAACCTGATATTTTTTCCGATTACTCCCTTTTCATGAGCTTGCGCCTCTAGTTCAGCTCGACTTCTTCCATCCCCAACCACATCTAAAACCACCGGGGATCCTATCAAATAAAGCTGCTCCGCCAGATCAACAAGGTAATCGGGGCCATGAGCAGGCCCAAGACCCCCACAATACAACAACCTGACCTCTTTCTCTTGAGCAGGTTTTCGGAATTTTTCTGATCCAGAAGAAAACTCCTCAATATCTGCCCCGTTAGGGATGATGCTAATATTTTCAAGCGCAACCCCTTTGCCAGACAAGAAGTCACGCATTGTAGGCGTGAGAGCAACAACCTCACGACTGGATTTATAGGCAAACGACTCGAGTATCTTTCCGCCGTAACAGAGGAGCCTGCTGTTGATCACCCCCATCCCACAAGGCACGTCAGGCCAGAGATCACGCACTTCAAATACCATCGGCACCTTCTGCCGCCTAGCGGCATACGCGCCAGGAAGGGCAATCGTGAGAGGGGTACTCGTCGCAAAGACTACATCGGCCGGCAGAGAAGCGGCCTTTCGAGAGGCCTTCCAGGCAAAGCGAAAGAATGCCTGAATGCGGTCGCGATAGCTCATCTGGTTGGAATACGGCACCGGCAGCCAATGGACTCGAATACCCGCCACCTCCGTCTCGTACCAATCGCGCTCACCGCCCTCCTCCCGCCAGGAGGTGACCATGTTCACCTCGTGCCCCATGGCCACCAAGCGCCGGGCCATCTCGTACGAGCGTGTACCGCCGGACATCTCCGGAGTGTTGAAATACTGGTGCAGGTAGGTGATGCGCATTCGTGTGTCTGTTCCATTCGCGGTTTACAGGCGGGCGGCGCTCACGCTGCGCCCGGCCTCAAGAAAGCACTGATTTATGTACGCGCCAAGCCACTGTTCAAGCGGACAAAAAAGGGGCCGCCCCCTTTATCGCTGCACAACGTCGCCCACCCTATCCCAGCCCAGAACCCGCATATCCTTGCGCTGGTGCTCGCCCTCGCCCCCGTAAACAAGCGTAGGCGAACGGGCCATGTCACCGGACAGCGCGGTCCAGCGCTCGAGCCCGGTGAAGAAATCCCGGTTCAACGTCTGGCCGGACTTGATCTCCACCGGCATCAGGCCACCCGCCCACTCGATCAGCAGGTCGACCTCATTGCCATTACTGTCGCGCCAGAAGTGGAAGAGCGGCGGCTCGCCGCGATTGAGAAAGGCCTTTCGCAGCTCCGAAATCACGCACGTCTCGAACACCTGCCCGCGTAGTGGATGCACCACCAGCTGTTCCGGCGTCTGCAACCCCAGCAGCCAGCACAACAGACCGGTGTCGTGGAAATACAGCTTCGGCGACTTGACCTGCCGCTTGTTGAAATTCGCATGGTGCGGCCGCTGGAGAAACAGCACATAGCTGGCCTCCAGCACCGAGATCCACGCCTTGGCCGTGTTGTGGGTAATACCGCAATCGGCCGCAAGCGATGACAGATTCAACACCTGACCACTGCGCCCGGCACACAGCCGCACAAAACGCTGAAAGGCGTCCAGATCCCGCACCTGGAGCAACTGGCGCACATCCCGCTCCACGTACTCCGTCACATATGCCGAAAACCAGTGCCGTGGAGACACCGGCCGGTCATACAATGCCGGATAACCACCGGTAAACATCATCGCATCCAGAGCCGTTGGTGCCTGCCTGGCCTCCACCAACTCCGCATGGCTCAACGGCAGCAACTCCACAAACGCCGAACGCCCGGCCAGAGACTGCGAAATCCCGGACATCAACCCGAACTGCTGCGACCCCGTGAGCAGAAACCGTCCCATGCGTCCATCGACGTCCACATGCGTCTGCAGATAGGAGAACAATTCCGGCGCCCGCTGAACCTCGTCCAGCACTGCCCCATCGGGGCACTGCGACAGAAACCCGCGCGGATCATCCAGCGCCAGCGCACGCACATCCGGATCTTCCAGGGAACGATAAGGACGGTCCGCCATCACCGCGCGTGCCAGCGTCGTCTTGCCGGACTGGCGCGGCCCCGTGACCGTAACGATGGGAAAGCCGCTCAACCGCTCCCGGACCAGTGTTTCGGCAGTGCGCGGTATCATGCGCCTACCCTATCGCTACTTATGCAAACTGGCAATTGCTTTTACAAATTCCATACACCCGTCATTCGCGGGCGAGCCCGCTCCCACAGACCCCCGGGCCCGGACCACCACCGCGCAAACACCCCCCGTGGGAGGCCAGCCCCCTGGCCGATAACTCTCGCGCGACAACCCTCATCGGCCAGAGGGCTGGCCTCCTACAACGAATCCTGCCCCCTGTGTGAGCGGGCTCGCCCGCGAAGCCCCCGCCAAAATGCCCCCGAAAATTTTCATCCCACGAGCGGGGTTTGACGCTCGGGGCCAAGCCACAACGTACCGGAGTGCCCGTCGAGCCGAGCCGCTTCGCGGGCCACATTCACATGCATGGCCTCGCGCGCGACTTCCCGCAATGCCGGGTCCACCGATCGCCCTTCCCGGGCGAACCACTCCAGCACATCCGCCAGATGCCAGAGCGCCGACCGGCCCTCGTGCAAAGGCAACGGGAAACTGTCCCGGTGGGTCTGCACCAGCTTGCGCATGTTCTGCCGGGAAAAGCCGAACAGGTCGGCCACATCGGACACCCCCACGAGATCCGGCGCCACTTCGACGAGCACCGCTGCCGGGACCGCGTTACGCACATCGCGGATTGCACTCGTCACCGCATCGGACGCCGACGCCGCCTCGCGCGAAAAAGAAAGCGCGAGACGCCCCTCCTGGCCCGTTCCCATCAGTGCATCATCGCACCCGCCCTCGAACAGCCGGGCTTCCAGCCAGGAACGATCCCAATCGGATGGAATAGCGAATTTCAGCGTAAACTCGTAATGACTCATGATGGTTCCTCATCCCCGACAGCCCCGGTACAGCCGTCTACCACACGGACAATCTGGCGAGCATGAGCGGGCGGATTTCGCGGCGTACTCCACACGCTTACGATGCAGAACTCACCACAGCGACACTCGTTGTCGTTCCACGGGCAATACATGCGTGCCCAGGCATGCCCGCTCGCCTGCTTGACCCGCCACCCACGAGCCTCGGCATAAGCCAGCGCGGCTTCCACATCCTTGTTGGGGTGTTTCCTCCGTTCCATGGGTGTCCTTACACGCTAGGCCCGGCGCCCCCGGTTGTCAACTGGCAACCAACGCCCAACCAAGGAAACTGTGGGAGCGGCCTTGGCCGCGAACGGCGAGATGCGCCCGGCCCGCCGCCGCATTCGCCAGCAAGCACCGTTCCTACGACCAATAATGGGGACAGGTTGATCTCCTCACTGCGGCGAAAATGAATCTGTCCCCGTTTTCCTCACCGTCCTGCTACGCGCTCCGGCTCGCCACGATCCAGGACATCCAGCACGGCTTCAGGCAAGCCGCTTGTCGCGCAGTGCCCGGGCGATGTGATCCGCGGCCTGGCCGTCGCCATAGGGACGCCCCTCCTGTCCGGAAGTCCCCACTGCTTCACGGATCACGGCGGCGATATCGACCTGGGTCGGCGGTGCCAGCCGATTCCAGCCGAGGTCGACCAGTTCGGTCCATTCGGTTTCGTCGCGCAGGGTGACGCACGGTACCCCATGAAAATAGGCCTCTTTCTGCACGCCACCGGAGTCCGTGGCGATGAGGGCTGCGTGACGCTCAAGGGCGACCATGTCCAGATACCCCACGGGGTCGATCGCTCGCACCCGAGAAAGCGCGATCCCGTGGCGCTCCAGTGCTGCGCGGGTACGCGGGTGTAGCGGCAGGATTACCGGGTGCTCGACGGCCACGGCCTCCAGGCCATCCACGATCGCGCGCAGGCGGGCCGGGTCATCCGTGTTGTCGGCACGATGGATGGTCGCGAGGATGTAGGTGCCCGCCTCAAGGTCATGCTGTGCCAGCACCGCGCTGCGTTCAGCCGCACGATCGGCGTAGTACAGGGCCGCGTCGAACATCACGTCCCCCACCTGAACGATACGCTCATCGGGGATGCCCTCCTCGCGCAGCCGCCGGGTTGCCCCATCGGTCGGGGTAAGCAGCAGATCGGAGAGGTGGTCGGTGACGATCCGGTTCTGCTCCTCCGGCATGCGGCGGTTGAACGAGCGCAAACCCGCCTCCACATGGGCCACCGGGATATGCAGCTTGCTCGCGGCCAGCGCACCTGCCAGTGTCGAATTGGTGTCGCCATAGACCAGCACCCAGTCCGGCGCCTCTCGCTCCATAAGCGGCTCCAGCGCCTGCAGCATGGCCCCGGTCATCACGCCATGGCCGCCACCCGAAACGCCGAGATGGTGAGCGGGCCTGGGAATACCCAGCTCCTCGAAGAACACATCCGACATCCCCGCGTCGAAATGCTGCCCGGTATGCACGATCTGCTCGTGCATACCGGCCGCCGCCAGCGCCCGGGACACGGGCGCGGCCTTGATGAACTGGGGGCGTGCCCCGACGATGGTCATTATCTTGGTCATGAATCATTCACTTGTTCGGTTAATAGGGCCACGGAAGAACACGGACGGTGTGTTGGGCATGAACACGGCCGTTTTGGTCAGCCCCCACCTACCACAACATGCCGTATTGCTTCGTGGGTTCTGTGGCTTAAAGTCGGTCGCACCTGCCCCCAGACAGCCGGAGACGCCTCAGCTCAACAGCCCCCTGGCCCGAGCAACCGCAAGAGCCGAAAGCGTAAACCCGTCCTCCAGCACACCTCCGCTCACCACGGCATCCAGGTCGTCCAGCGGCACGACACGATAGGGCCGTCCATCGCCCTGATCCGGACGGAATTCGGCCGCATCCGGCACCCGTGCGACAAAGAGCGCCACTCGGGAATCCAGGACCGCGGTGTTCGGACGCACATAGCCCAGATGCTGAATATCCTCCGGTCGCAGCCCGAAACCGGTCTCCTCGCGCAGCTCCCGCAGGGCACACTGCAGTGCGGTTTCGCCCGGCTCACCGTACCCCCGCGGCATCTCCAATGTCGGCGTTGCACCCTGAGCCGGGCGCGTCTGTTCCAGCAGCAAAACACCACCCCGCCACAACGGGAGTACCGCCGCCGCGTTCTCGGACATCGGCTCTTCCACCCAGTGGTACTGCCCCTCGCGGCGCACGCGAAACCAGGGGTTCCGGTACTCGATCATGCCTTGCGCTCCACACCCATGGCGGCTTCCAGCCGGGGATACAGCCCGAACCAGTTCCGCCGACTGGCCACCCCGCCCCCACGCTTCACCGCCTGATCCCCCAGATAATCCAGGGCCCGGTCCGTCAGCCACCTGGCGATTTCACCCGCCCCCGCGGAGGTCACGAACTCGAACATGCGCACGGGATAGCGCACCCAGGTGATCTCTTTTCGCAGCGCGCGAATCGACACGGCCGGCTGCAGCAAGGCCCCGGGGATGCGGTGCAGCCCCTGCATCCGGTCCATTACAAACGCCTCGCCGGACTCCAGAAACAAGCCGTTGTAGGCCGCGTCCACCACCTCCAGCTTGAACCGCTCACCCGCCTCGGCCGGCAGCGACCTCTCCACGTGTGCGTACCAGGCCGATCGTGACCCGCAGTTCTCACCGCCCGCCCGAAACCCGGCCCACGCCCCGTCGTCGTCCCCGCCATCGCCATCGAAATACCGCTTGGCCTCTTCACCCGACAGCCGCGCGTTGATGGCCTGTGTAAGGCTGTCGGCCCGCAGCGGAACATCCCGCCACTCCACCTCGTACTCCCGCAGCGTACGGTCCATGCGCTCCATCTCGCGATAGATCGCCTCGCGTCGTTCCGCACCAAGCTCGGCCTTGCGCGGCCGACCCGGAAACCGGGAAAACAGATAGTCACCCGGCAAGTCGCGGAAATAATCCACCAACGAGCAATCCGCCCCCAGACCACGCCCGCGAACCGAAACCTGCCCGAGCCCTTCCTCGCGTAGATACTTGCCCACCATCCGTCCCCGCAGGAACTCGGCAACCCCCGGCGTATCCATCAGCATGTTCGGCGAAAGCACCAGACCCTGAGAGAACACGACGCCCAGCATCAGCCGCTGCCGGACCTCCGCAGACCCCAGACCACGAACCGAATCGCAGTTCGCCAGAAACAGCTTGTCCCGGAACAACAAGGCCCTACCCCGCCCGACGGCCACTCATGAGCTGTTCGTACAGCGCAAGCAGCTTATCGGCCTCGGGCGCCCAGTTGTACTGCCGCTCCACCGCTTCGCGGCCGCGGCGGCCCATGGCCTCGGCCTCGTCGGGATGGGCCAGCAGCCAGGCCATGGCGCCGGCGATGGCATCCGGGTCCTGAGGATCAACCAGCAGGCCGCAGCCGGCCCCATCGACGATCTCGCGCCATAGCGGAAAGTCGGAGGCGATCACCGGCAACCCGGCCGCCATGTACTCGAACATCTTCACCGGATAGGCATCCGGATAGTTCTTCGTGGGGTGAAGGACCACAAGCCCCGCCCGGACATTGCCCAGGATCGCGGTGACCTGCGGTCGTGAGGCCCAGCCGTGGAACTCCACCCGCTGCCAACCGTCAAGCGCGGCGAGCTCATCCCCATGGGCGGCGGGCGAGAAGCCACCGGCCAGTTGCAGCCGGCACTCGGGCTCGCCCACCCGCCCGGTGGCCTCCACCATCTCCCGCGACCCCCGAATACCCGTAATACCACCCACGTAGGCAAAATGCGGCGGCCGCTGCCCATACGGCACCGGGTCCGGCGCCACCAGTTCAGCGAGTATCGGGAAGTTCTGCACCGTCGCCGTCTTGTGCGCCGGAAAGCGCCGCGCAATCGTCGGCGTCGCCACCACGATGCCATCAAACGCACGCCCAGCCAGCCACTCGAAGGCCGCCGCCGCCGAAGCCACCGGCTGCCGTAAACCGGCGGGAATCCAGTGCTTGCCGAGGATCTGGCGAGGCACATCCTCGTGCACGTCGTACACCACCTTTACACCCGAGAGCTTCAACGCCAGCCCCACCGGAATCAGCTCCGGATCATGGAAATGCGCCACCCGCGGCCGCGCCGCACGCACCGCGCGGTACATCCGCCACGCACCGAACAGCATGCGCCGCACGCGTCCCCGGGGCGGTGGCCCGGTATCCACCACCGCCACACCGGAGCCTTCGTCGTGCTCGGATCCCTGGCCGTCCTGCACGTACAGGGCCACCTTCGCGGCACTGCTCTCGGCTAGCGAGGCGGTCTCCTTCACCCGGATGCGCGTATCACCACGCGGATGGACAGTGGTCAAGTGTATGACCTGCACCCAACCTTTCTCATACGCACCCATGCACCACTCCCTTGCTCTCGGACGAGGCTGATACAGTCTCCCGCCGCAACTTATTGCTCGTTCTAAGTAAAAGAAGAATCAGAATGCCGACGGCAATTCCGTGCGTGAGCAGAGCGGTCGGAAGGTCCGCGCTTAGAAGCAGTGAACGACTGGGCACAATGAGTACGGCAATTGCCACCCAGATCGGAACACCCAACGCACTTACGCTATCCACCAGCCGAAAGATGAATCCTGCCAGGATTCCGTAGAAAACGATTCCCCAAACACCGGCATGCATGTAGCCGGTCGACAGAAACGTATTGTTGACATGGCTCTCCGTGCCCCGAGAGTCCCCGATCAACCGGGCCGGATTCATATCGTAAGGATACTCCAAGACTCTCGAGAGAACCGAATTCGACCAATACACAAGTTCATTACTCGAAAAGAATTCATAGTAATAGAACGTGTTGTTCGCAATCACGAAGAACACGCGACGTATGAACATGCTCGCTGGAAACCCATAATCGGCCATTAAGTACACCAGTAGCACAGCCATCACGACTCCAGCCATCGCGAATGGGACAACACTCAAGGCCCTCGTCCGTCGAAACCATACCCAGAGGAACAACACCAGGAACGGAAAGAACAAGACGGATTTATGTGAGCTGACCCCGAACCAGTAAACATGGAGGAAAAACACCAAACCGGCCAGCCAGAAATGCCGCTTCCACAACGCGATGGCCAATAAAGCCGGGCCAAACACTTTATAGGCCCAAGTGTTCACATACCCCATCACGCCTTCATTAATCACCGCCCCTACATCGCGCCGATAGTCATAGACTGCCGTCAGATCCAGATTGAAGAAGCCCACCCCGCCTGACCAGAGAAGCCACAACGAAACACCCAAGACTCCGAGCACGATCGCACATATAGCCAAAAACGGACCTTCGCGCAGAACGGGTAGCCGGAGCACAGGGCCGCGCCTAAAGATATCCACCAACGCATAGCCCAGGAGCACAATGTACAGGTGCTCCCTCGGCTGATCCGCAACCCCATAGAAAAGAAGCAATGGCGTCATCAACCCGAAGAGCAGGAAGTTGATGAAGTAATCCGAGGGCCTCCGCAATTGCGCAGGAGCCCAGAACAGGAGGAATATGTAGATCAGCCATGCCTCGACATACTTGATGACGTTCAGATCGAGGACGAACCCTGAGTAGCCGTGAACGGGCGATACATACAACCGATATCCCAGTTCTAGCGCGAGCCACAGTGCCACGCCGCCAAGCACAAACCACCGTCGGTGCTCTAACCCTTGCAATGCACGCAAGACGTTCACGGTACGATCCTCGTAGGCGAGTTGGCCGGGACCGCTTCTGAGTAGATCAGGCGGCTTCGATAATCAACCAACTCCGAGTTGTGCCACAGGAGATTGAAGGCGCCGTCGAACTGGTGGCAGCGCGAACGCAGAGTGCTGAGATACCCTCTGACGTCATCCGCTTCGGAAAACCCCATGTACTTGGCAGAGAGGATTGTCCCTTCCATGGCAATCAATGGTCGCTCCATTACCCCAAGGGCGCGCCGCTCCGCCCATGAGAACAAGGGAAAATCATGGCTGGTACCGCACCGGAAGCCTGCATGGTCGGCATATCCCAGGGTCGAGTCGTACGTCATTCCCGCTTGTTCCCAGGCCTGGGGCGTAACCTGCGAGTCCCATTGGAGGTAGTGCATCCGGCCGCCCCACTCCTGCTGGTTCACCCCCGCACTATGGCTGACCTGGCGTAGGCGGTCTGCTTGAGTTGTGAGGGTCTGAGGGTCCCGGTAGGTATGGTAACCGGGATGCAATCCAACCTCGTGCCCACGTTCCGCTATGCGGGCGATCAGGTCACGGATCTTGGGGTCGTCAAGGTCATAGAGCGGATCATGCGGAGCATATGTCTTGCCCGGTATGAAGTAGAAGGCGCTCTGGAGGCCGTTGGCTTCCGAGATGTCCATCAGCCAGTCGAACGTATTGAAGGGATCGGCCGGATGCAGGGCCTGCCGACGGCCATATCGGACCGCGGGCCCTCGAACGACGCTCGCGAAATCACGTCGCTTGACCAGGTCTCCCGCCATGGAGCGGACGAACCGACGAAATGGGCCAAAACTGTAGCGGCTAGGCCGGTCGACGTCATGCGAAACGCGTATCCGGGCCTCCCGGCTTCGGCGTTCCAACCGCGGCCACAGCCGTTGCATCGCTGCCCAGAGAATCTCCACGTACTCGTCCACGATGGGCCGCTCCAGAAAACCCTCCTGATACGCCAGCGATGCCCAGGCGGGGAAGCGGTCGTGTTCGTCACGGTCGCTCACCACCAACTCTTCGTAGCGGGTGAGCATAAAGAAGGCGGAGCCGAAGATGTCGATGGGGAGGGTCAATCGACCGTCTTCTCCAGAGACGAGAGGCCTGCGGGTATCCGCGTCTCGGTCATTCCCGGCGGCAAAGCCAGAGTCCGCGTTTAATCGCCCAGGGGGCTGGGCTCCTACAGAGTGGGTGTGGTCTCCGTAGATTACGGGCACGAACGGCTCGACGAGGGTGATGTCCGTTGCCAGCTCGTGCGCATCCCAGCGTCGGAGCGGACGGGCCGGCAGAGAGGTGGGTTGCAGCCAGTCGGCCTCCGGTGTCGAAAGCAAGACGTCGGGCAGGCGGAGTTCACCCGGATGGTCGTCCAGAGTGATTCGGATGTCCACCCGGTCCGCCGGCACCCGGCGCCAGGCCAAGCCGAGGAACTCGCCCAGCACCACGCCCAGGATGTAATCCCGCTCCGGCGGCCGAGTATCCGGGGTTTCAACGATCAGTGTCATGGAACTCTTTTGGTTGCAATGCCTCGCGCAACAGCGGCACCAGGGCTCGGTTGCCGCGCTCGGAGAGGTGGTGTTCGTCGTAGTACAGAGGCAGGCCGTCGCGTGTGCCGTAGCAGTGCCCGCCCTCGCACAGGGCGGGTTCGGGGTCCAGCAGGTGGAGATTGTCGCATTGCCGCTCCGCGGTGCGCAGGGCCTCGGTAACCAGGGCATGGCGCGCCTCGTAGTCCTCCCGCGGCAGGCGCACGTCGAAGTCGAAACCGGCACGCAGCACCGTCTGGCGGGCGTACCAGCGGGGCACGTCCACCATCATCTCCGGCGTTGGGCGCATCCAGTATACCGGCCGGTCCTCGCCCAGGCGGCAGGCCGAGTCGATAACCTCCTGGCGAAACTCCGCCAGAAACGCCGCATCGGGCTCCTGCACAGGTCGCTCGCCAAAGTAGACGGTGGGGATACCATATCGCGGCTCATGGGGAATGTGGCTGCCAAACGCGGCGCCGCTCAGTCGGTTGCCCACCACGACCGGCACATTGGAGGGCAATTCCGCCAGGCGCTGCTCCACAAAGCGATTGAACTCGGCGCACTCCAGGTCTTCCCTGCGCTTACGGGCGCCGAACAGCGTCTGGCAACTGGTATAGGTCGCCTGGATAATGCCCGCATCCGGCGTGTCGCTCACCGCCTCCAGCACCGCCGTGGCGATCGCCGATGCATGGCTGTCGCCAATCACCACCGCGCGCGGGGTCTCGCCCCCCAGGTGGCACCAGGGAAAGGCATCCCAGCCGGGCCGGCCATGGCATTCGTCCCGGTGCGGGTTGGTGTTCTGCGCCTCGGCCATGATCGCGTCAAACCGGGGTGGCATTCGGTCGTCCACGCCGTCCGCGCTCTTTACCCACAGCGCAAAGGCCATCAGCAGTACGACCGGCACCACCAGCGCCGCCACCGCCGCGCCGTGGCCCGCGTGGGTCAGCCAGCGTCGGCTGGGCTGCTCCACCAGCCGGTACGACAACGCCGCCAACACCAGCGACACGCCCATGCCCAGCGCCACCGCCCAGGGCTGCCCGCGCCAGTCCAGGAACACCAGCGCCACGAACACCGGCCAGTGCCAGAGATACAGCGAATACGACACCTGCCCCAGCCTCTGCACCGGTGCCGGCGTCGCCCAACCGGGTGTGTGGCGCATGGCCAACAGAATCAGCGCCGTGCCCACCACCGGCAGCAGCGCCGCCGCGCCCGGCCATGGCGTGTTCGCATCGAACACCACCAGCGCCGCCACGATCAGCCCCAGCCCGGCAAGCTCCAGCCCGCGACGCAACCGATCCGACCCGCTTACGTAATCGCCGAGCAGATACACCAGCACCCCGGCCAGCAACTCCCAGGCGCGGGTGGGCAACAGATAAAACGCCGCAGAGGGCGAACGCCCCGTCAGCCAGACCGACAGCCCCAGCGACACCAAAAAAGCCACCAGCACCGCCGCCGTCAACCATGCCCGGCTCCGGCGCCACCACCACACCAGCAGAAACCCGATGGGCAGCAACAGATAGAACTGCCACTCCACCGACAGCGACCACGTATGCAGCAGCCACTTCTCGTGCGAGGCCACATCAAAATAACCTGCCTCTTCCCAGAACCGATGGTTGGAGGCGAAGCCCAGCGCGTAGCGCGCATGGTTGGCAAGCTGTTCGTAATCCGCTGGCGACAGGGTCCACCACCCGGCCACCAGCAGCGCCGCCACCAGCACCACCAGCGCCGGCACAATCCGCCGCGCCCGCGCCAGGTAGAAGGACCAAAGAATACCCCCCCCCCGAAACAGGGTTACTCTCCAGCCCCCGCATCAGGATTGCCGCCATCAGAAAGCCGGAGATCACAAAGAAGATGTCCACCCCCAGATACCCGGCGTCAAACCCCGGCACCTGAAAGTGAAACAGCACCACCGCCACCACCGCGATGGCGCGCAGGCCGTTGATGTCGTGGCGGAACGGCGGCATGCCTATTGTCCAATCCGCGTGATCAGACCGTCACGTTCCGCCTCTTCAAGAAATCGATAGGTTGGCTCAAACTCCGCCTTCACCGCATCATCACATGCCGACGAAACCGCAACCGCTTTCTTGGTTCTTGCTGCTCCTACCAACCGCCTGAAGATTCGAGCCCGCTTCCCTGACACCCCTAAAGCATGCCGAACCCTCCTAGTACGGATGACCGCGTATTCCAAAAAACGATTCCACGGCCCCATAGCCACTGCTGCGCTCGGATTCACAACCCTTCCTGCATCAACATCATCAACCGCTTGAAGGCCAAGCCATTTTAAAATGAAATCAAAAACATCCCCCGGGTTACCCTTGTAGTCTTCGTAGCGCAGAATCAGTAGTTTTTCCCGCCCCACTAGCTCCATAACATCCGGAACAAACCGCTCATAGTGATACAAAACGTCATACCTAAACAGGATCGTCGTCTTGCACCCTGGGGGGAACCCGCTCCCATTACTACGCTCCCTTAACAAGCCCCAACATTCACAGAAGTCCTCGGAGACCTCGCGCATATCCTCACGGACGTACTTCAAGCGCTGAATAAACATCGACTTCGACGCCGCTACCGGGTCGCGTAAAACAAGAATAAACTTCGCATCTGGATTTAGCTCCTGGATACGACTAATCGACTCCACCGAATACATGTTGAAAACACTCGCGTCCAACCGGTATGCGGCGGCTTCTGCATCAGGATTATCGTAGTTTTCAAGATACTTATCGATAGTCAGGATCGGGTAGAGATCCGGGTCATCATAAAAGACACCGGCATCGAAGAAACGAGGCTCTTTCTTCCAACAGTAGACCGAAGGATGACGGGAAAGGCTGTCCGCCAGTGCGGATGTTCCTGCCTTAGGTGCGCCAATTAAGAATAGATTCGGCCGGGAGGAAGATTTTATGCTAAAAGATTTCATTAAATTCACGCGAAATCGAGTTCAGTACGCCGAACGCAAAAGGGTGTAGTACCGGATAAATAACGCAACCGTAGACAAAACGATCGCCGACACCAAGAATTCTCCAGACATCCCCAGAGCAACCACAACCATGACCGGAAGCCCCACTAATAATGCGGCCCCAATCGCCTTTATCGTTGAAGAGGCGGCCGTCCATATCGGCATGGAGCCTGATAGAGAAAGAAGCCACAACAAGAAACCAACCCAGCACAACGCACTACCAATTGAAAACAGTGCAACCGCGAGCATTACGTCCTCCCGCAGCCCCCCAATCGAAAGACCTACCACACGCACCATCAAGAGAACCACGTGAAAAAACGCGCCCTGCGCTTGTTTCTCCACTACAGAATGGAGTGTGCTCAGGGGCGAAGTCACAAACTGGATATACAGAAATGGCGCCATCCATTGCGCAAACTGGCCCGCTTGGCGCCAGGGATCGCCAAAGGCGAACGCAAAAAGGTCCGGTCCCAACAAAAGCAGCAGGAGCGCCGGTGGCATGGCAATATGTGCCATCTTCGTATGGATACCGGATACTAAGGTCGCTAGGGAACCATCCCTGTTAGCCTTTGAGGCCGAGGAGAAAAACACGTCGGCAATGGCTTTCCCAAGCAACGACATCGGCATAGCCAGGACGCGATGCGCCAGCATGTAAATACCAGCAACAGCGGGACTAAACAGCGCCGCAAAGAGAATTGCCGGCAGCTCAGTGCCCGTTTTGTTGAATACTCCGCTCCACGACGAATATATCGGGAAGCGCCGGTACCGGCTGGCGGACCACCGGATGTCGGTTAACCGAACCTTGCGGAACGTGGCCCATTTGCGGCGGATGGCGAGGAGTCCAAGGCTGGATGTACCGGCGGCCTGTCCGCTCACCTGCCCCAGCAACAGAGCCACCGGACCGAGTGCGTAGCCGCCGAGCTGCACCCCGACCATGCTAAGCGCCTGGGTGAGCTTGGTCCGGGCAATCGCCGGAAATGCCTTCACCCGGATCGCCCAGTAGTTGAAGACCTGATAGACGCCGATCAGGAACAATCCAATGGGGAGCAGCCACAGGTAGGGCTCCAGTGCCGGGGTGTTGAGCGTCGCTGTAATGGGACCGCCCCAGATCCATACGATCACGGCGCTCACGGCCGTCATGCCCAGCACCACCAGGAGGCTGAGCACTACGACGCTGGCCGCCTCCTCATCGCTTTCCGGCAACGGGATGGCGAGCTGGTAGCGCAAGCTGGCGATCACGCCCAGGATGCCCAGGAGGCCGGCGTAGACCGCCAGCAGCCCAAAGTCCTCCGGGCTGTACAGCCGCGTGAGGATCGGCGATGCGGCGACGACGATAATCTGTCCGGCTGCCGTACCGCCGGCGAGGACGGAGACGCTGCGCGCGAAGCGGTTCTTCGGCAGCAGACGCTTGAGACGTTCCTTCATGTTCGGATTACGACATGCCGCCGGGGATTTGCAGGGACGATCCGTCGCTCACTGCTCTTTCGCTCGCTGGATGCCGGGCGGCGCGGCCGGCAACAGCACGCGGCCCGTCGGGCTTTGTGCGGTGACGAGATCGGCCATGTGCCGCATCTGCAGCCACATTTGTGGCACGACGAACGTTTGAATGAACGACTGGCGCTCCGACTCCGGCGGGAGCTCCGACTGATGCGCGAGCGCGTATTCCGCGCGATACGTCAGGTGGGCGCGGAACACGGTCAGCTCATCATCGATGTCAGCCTGTTCGCTGGTTTCTGCATCGGGGTGCAGACCGTTCAGCTCCAACTCCAGGCGCACGTGGATCCGGGGCCCTTCCGTCGCCTCTCCGCGAGCCGTTCGACCGGCGCTCTCGTCGCTAGCATGCAGCCGACTGCTGAGCATGCCCGGGCGTCCCTCAGGCACAGAGGCAGGGCCCCGTTCATACTGGATGCCATCAAGGTAGGCCTCGAGGAGCTGTGCACGGTTGGCCCACTCCGGCAGAGTCGGGTCTTGCTGGCATTCCCCGGTCATCGGGACATCACCCACGCGGCGTCGATGCCGCCAAAGCGGTGGTGAGTTTCGATCCAGTATTCGCCATCGGGACCGGTGGCGAGATCGATCTGCACCCGATCAATCCCGTCATGCGGCAGGTTCTGCATCAGGTGGTCGATGTCGCGCCAGGCGTAGCCGAGTGCCCCCAGGGTCCAGGTCCGTATCAGCCGGTCGGCCAGCTGCTGCACGGGCACATGCCCCTGCTCCCAGCGCGACACGGTCACCGGGCTCACTCCGATGCGGCGGGCCAGTTCGTTGGCGGTGAGCTTCAATTCTCGCCGCAACAGCGCAAACTCGGCCCCCGTGAGGGTCCGGTTGAGGGCGCAGAGCCGGTCCCGGATCTGGCGAGCCACCTGGACATAGCGGGGGATCTCGATGGCCTCGTCGCCGCAGTCGCGGCAACGAGTGCGCGGCGCGTTGAGAAACTCGACGGAGTGCACGCCGAACTCTTCGGCGCGATGCGTAATGCAGTCGTGCTCGAGTTGGGTGGATCCGCAGATGATGCACTGGTTCATGCTGTTCACTCCGAACGCGTAACGGTCACGATGACCAGTGTGTGGTGGTTGGGGATGGCCGTGACAACAGCCGTTCTCCCCCACTCGTCGACGAAGGCGACGCGGTACCGCCAGGTACCATTCTCGTGCCGGGCTTCATCTACATGGCCTTCTCGCAGCACGTGGTCCACCCAGTCGGCATGGATCTGCCGCTCGCGCATCCTCTGGCGGGCGTGACCGCTGAAGGTGCGCGAGACTTGTGGATCCCGCGCCATTTCGTGAATCCGGCGCGTCGCCTCTGGCTCCGTGAGCGGTTGGTTGATACCGTCCGTGGTCATTCAAAACTTAACACAGCGTTAATTTGTTGTCAGGGCCATACAAAAGCAGTGCGTTAACCCGCAAACAGGGCACGGACGACGGTCTGTTGTTCGGCTTCGCTGATGTACGGGTGCATGGGCAGGCTGATGACCTGCTGGCTGGCCTGCTCGGAGTTCGGGAAGTCCTCTGGGGTGTTGCCCAGCTCGGCGAAGGCCGGCTGGCGGTAGAGCGGGACCGGATAATGGATGGCGGTGGGAATGCCGGCCTCTTTCAGGCGCGCCTGCACCGCCTCGCGGTCTCCCGCTCGGATGGTGTACTGCGCATACACGCTGGTGTTGCCGGCGACTACATGGGGTGCGGCGATATCGCTCAGCTCCCCGGCATTCAGCAGTGCGGTGTAGCGTTCGCCCGCCTGGCGACGCAGTTCCACTTCCTCGGGGAAGATGTCCAGCTTGGCCAGCACGATGGCGGCCTGGAGGGTATCCATGCGCCCGTTCACGCCGATGACCGGGTGGTGATAGCGGCGGTCCTGGCCGTGCACGCGGATCTCGCGCATGGCCTTGGCCAGGTCGTCATCGTCGGTGAACAGGGCGCCGCCGTCGCCGTAGCCACCCAGCGGCTTGCTGGGAAAGAAGCTGGTGGAGCCGATGGTGGAAAGCGCACAGCTCTTGCGGCCGTTATACGTGGCACCAAAGGATTGGGCGCCGTCTTCGATGACGGGCAGGCCGTGCTCTTCGGCAATGGCGTTGATGGCGTCGAAGTCGGCCGGCTGGCCGTACAGGCTGACCGGCATGATGGCCTTCGTTCTGGCGGTGATGGCCGCCTCGATCCGGCTCGGGTCGATGTTGTAAGTGGCCGGGTCGATATCGACGAAGACCGGTTTCGCCCCCAGCAGGGCGATCATCTCGCCGGTGGCGATGAAGGTGAACGGCGTGGTGATGACCTCATCACCCGCGCCGATTCCCAACGCCATCATGGCGATCAGCAGGCTGTCGGTGCCGCTGCTGACGCTTATGCAGTGCTTGCTGCCGGTGTAGGCGGCCAGGCGCTCTTCCAGTTCGCCGACCTCGGGGCCCATGATGTACTGGCCGTGGCGCAGGACGTTCTCGACGCGGCGTTCGATTGCCGGCCGGATCCGCCGCTGCTGGGCGGCCAGGTCGATGAAGGGGATTGCTGTCTGTTCCGTGCCGGCCTCGTGTTGCAGTCGGGCCAGTGCCTCGCTCGGTTGCAGCGTCTCGCATTCGCCGAGCGTGTCGAAGGTCGCGTCCAGTGTGACAATGGCCACTTCACCGCCGCGCAGGCTGCGTGTCCCGGCGGCGATCTGGGCATCCTCGAAGTCGCGCGCCGCGGTGTAGAGTTCGGCCTGTTCGTGCCCGCACAGGCTCAGTACCGCGACCCGCTCCAGCAGTTGCTGCATGAGTTCCTGAACCGTGGAGCGAGCGGTCTCGGGCTCCACTCCCAGTTCCTTCAGGCGTCGCACGGCGACGAAATCCAGGGTGCTCAGGGCGCTGGCCCCAACCCAGAGCGTGTTGCCCGCTTCCGCCGCCTCTTCGAGGAGCCGCGCCGTGGGGTTGTGCTCCACGTCCGCGTCCAGCCACATGTCGAGGATCGCGCTGACGTCGAGGATCCAGTGCCGATCAGCCACGGTGCTTGTCCTCCCAGGCTTGCGCCCGGCGCTCGCGGATTTCGCTCTTGCTCAGCGTGCGGTTCTCTGCCAATCGGAGGGCGTCCCTGATGGGGGCCTGGGTCGACTGAAGCTGGCCAATGAAGTCCCCAGTGGTCGCGGTTCCGCTGTGGTGCGCATGGGGGGGCTGCCCGCTGGTGGCGGCCGCTTCTTCCTCTGGTTCGATTTCGTCATCGGGCACTGTGACCTGAACGCGCACCCGCGGATGGCGGAGTTTGAGCGGACGGGCAAACTGCAGGTGGCCTTTCTCGTCGAGTGTGGCTTCGATTTTCATGATTTCACCTCGGGATGCTGGGGCAGCTCACTCTCTGCCAAGCGTTGTGCCACGTAGGAAATAGAGTGTACCCGTGGCGGGGCACTGCGCTGAGGCGTCGCCCTCCAGCGGCAGGTCGAGCTGCTCGCCGTGTTCGCTCATCCAGCCAATCTGTTTGGCCGGCACCCCGACCATCAGGGCGTAGGGCTTGACGTCCTTGTTGACCACCGCGCCGGCGCCAATGAATGCGTGCTCGCCCACGGTGACCCCGCAGATGATTGTGCAGTTGGCACCAAGGGTGGCGCCGCGCTTGACCAGGGTCGTGCGGTATTCGTCCTTGCGCGGGATGGCCGAACGCGGGTTGTAGACGTTGGTGAAGACCATGCTGGGGCCGCAGAAGACGTCGTCTTCCAGGGTGACGTCGTCGTAGACCGAGACGTTGTTCTGCACCTTGACGTTGTTGCCGATGACCACGCGGTTGCCGACAAAGACGTTCTGACCAAACGAGCAGCGCGCGCCGATCCGGGCGCCGGCGCAGATGTGAACCCAGTGCCAGATGCGGCTACCCTCGCCAATGGTCGCGCCATCATCAACGATGGCCGTTTCGTGTGCTTGGTAATTCATGGTCTTGTGTTTTCTCGCCAAGTCGCGGAGGCGCTAAGGTTATGAAACTCAAGCGGCATTTATAGCTCTCACGGTGTGCCTGCTGAGTTGATGATGCGCGTCAGACCGTGCTTGAGCATGGGGGCACCGAAGTTGATGAGCAGACCCAGGCGGCTGTTCGACAACTTCAGGTACGTCAGCAGCTGTTTTTTGTGAACAGGCTGCACTTGTTCCACCGATTTGAGCTCTACGATCACTTTCCCGTCCACGATCAGGTCAGCACGAAAGGCATCGCGAATCTTCAGGCCCTCGTAATCGATGCTAATGGGCACCTGCACATCGGCCTGGCACCCCCGTGCTCTTAGCTCGTACGTGAGGATCGATTCGTACACCGACTCGAGCAATCCCGGCCCCGTCTGCACATGGACCTTGTAAGCCGCATCAACAATCTCTCTGGCGATCCGATTTTCCTGTTCCATTCCTCATCCTTGAGGGGACTCAACTTAGCGCCTTAGCGCCTTTGCGTGAGCGAGCATCAATACTCCAGCGGCAGGGAGACGGTTTTGCCGTCGCGGGCGGAGAGGTAGGCGGCGATCAGCAGCTCCAGGGAGCGCAGACCTTCGCGGCCGTCGGTTTCGGCCTCGGCCTCGCCGCGCAGAGTATCGACCACGTTCTTGTAATAAAGCGGGTGACCGAAGCCGTAGACGGAGGTGGTTTCGTAGTTGGCCTGGAGGACGTCTTCGTCGTAATCGCACTCGTCCGCGAAGTCCCAGTGCTGGATCTCGTTGACGGCGACGCCACCGACGCGGACGCTGCCCTTTTCGCCCAGGATGGTGATGGAGCCCTCGTAGTTCTTCGGCCAGGTGAGCATGGTGACGTTCATGGAGCCGAGGGCGCCGTTGCGCCAGCGGATGTTGAGGACGCCGCTGTCTTCCACTTCGATGTCACGCGCCAGGGCGCCGGTCATCGCCTGAACGTCGGCCACCGGGCCGATGAGCCAGTCGATGAGGTCGACGTAATGGGAGGCCTGGTTCATGAAGGCGCCGCCATCGAGCTCCCAGGTGCCGCGCCATTTGGCCGAGTCGTAGTATTCCTGCGGGCGCGTCCAGAAGACGTTGATGGTGACCATGTGGATGCGGCCGAAGCGCTTCTCCTCCACCGCGCGCTTGAGCAGTTGCAGCGTGGTGTTGCGGCGGTTCTGCTTGACCACAAACAGGCGCACCCCGGCCTTGTCACATGCCTTGACCATACGCAAGCCATCACTCCAGCGGGTGGCCATGGGCTTTTCGGTCATGACGTTGACACCGTAGCTGGCAGCGAGCTCGGCCTGATCCGGATGCAGGCCGCTAGGGGTGCAAATGCAGACCAGGTCGAGATCCTCCTTCTGCAGCATCTCTTCCATGTGGATGTAGCCGGGGACGTTGTACTGGCTTGTATGCGCCTCAAGGGTGCTGCCGTCGATGTCGCAGACGGCGCCCAGTTCCATGTCGTCGTGGTGGACTTCCAGGGCGCCGAAGTGGTTCTTCGAGATGCGACCGCAGCCGACGATGCCGACGCGAATCTTGCGATTGTGGATGGTGGGGAACATCGTCTTCCTTTTTTGTCGTTTACAGGCGCAGGTCGACCTGATCGGGAGGCAGCAGACCCTTGATGTCATAGAGCACGTGGGTGGCGCGGCCGTAATCGCGCAAGGCCGTAGCGCCCTGCTCCGAGAACTCCCGGTGGCCGACAGCCAGGAGAACGGCATCATACTGACCGTTCCCCGGACGCTCGGTTAGGTCAATGCCGTACTCGTCGCGCGCCTCTTCCGAATCGGCCCACGGGTCGTGGACGTCGATGGTCATGCTGTAGTCGCGCAGCTGGCTGATGATGTCGACCACACGGGTGTTGCGCAGGTCGGGGCAGTTTTCCTTGAAGGTGAGCCCAAGGATGAGGACACGGCTGCCCTCGACCTGAATGCGACGCTTGAGCATGGTCTTGACCAGTTCGCCGGCGACGTAGGCACCCATACCATCGTTGATGCGCCGGCCGGCCAGGATCATCTCCGGGTGGTAGCCGATCTGCTGCGCCTTGTGGGTCAGGTAGTAGGGATCGACCCCGATGCAGTGGCCGCCGACCAGGCCCGGCTTGAACGGCAGGAAGTTCCATTTGGTGCCGGCGGCGGCGAGGACTTCGTGGGTGTCGATGTCAAGGCGGTTGAAGATCAGTGCCAGTTCGTTGATCAGGGCGATGTTGACGTCCCGCTGGGTGTTCTCGATGACCTTGGCGGCTTCGGCGACGCGGATGCTGCTGGCCTTGTGGGTGCCGGCGGTGATGATCGCAGCGTAGAGGGCATCGACACGCTCGGCGATGGCAGGTGTGGAGCCACTGGTGACCTTGACGATGTCGGTGACGCGGTGGGCCTTGTCGCCGGGGTTGACGCGCTCGGGGCTATAGCCGACGTAGAAGCCATTGCGGTCTGCGTTATAGCGCAGGCCGGATGCGGCTTCGAGCACCGGAACGCAGACTTCTTCGGTGGCGCCGGGATAGACGGTCGATTCATAGATGACCAGGTCGCCCGGTTTGAGGGCCTGGCCCACTGTTTCGCTCGCACGGATGAGCGGGGTGAGATCCGGCTGACGGGCACTGTCGATGGGTGTCGGGACGGTCACGATGAAGGTAGTCGCCGCCTTCAGGTCCGCCGGATCCGTAGTAACCGTGAGGTGGGTGGCCGCGACCAGTTCGTCATCCTCGACCTCGCGGGTGGCGTCGTGGCCATCGCGCAGTTGGTCGACGCGTTTAGCGTTGACGTCAAAGCCGATCACCGGGCGCTGCTGGGCAAACGCTACGGCCAACGGAAGGCCGACGTAGCCAAGCCCGATGATGGCAAGGGGTTCGGATGAGTTAACGGCAGTCATTCACTCGCTCTTGTGGTTGTGTCGTCAGGGTCAGATGCGGCCGCCTGCCCGCTTCCTGAAAAAAAGCTGGCCGACCAGGCCGAAAAGCGGCCAAAGGGCCAGTGCCGCCGGATCCCCTCAGCAGTCGATCGCCGAAGCGATGCCACCGCGCCACTACAAAGCGGTTCATCGCGTAGTGCGTGAGCGAGCGGAAGAAGGCGGCGAACAGGATGAGCCCGAAGGCGGCCGCGCCCAGCGCGAGGATGAAGGCATCCACCGAGGTGAAGCCGAGGCCTTCGTAGACGGTGTTGAGCACCGGGTTGGTCTGCACCACTACGGGGTTGCCCAGCACGCTCAGAAACGGCATGACCGAGGCGACGCCGGCGGTTTCCAGTACGGCCATGATGATGACCATGCCGAGCACCAGGCCGCCGCGGCGTTTTTCCTTGGGGGTTAGGAGGGCCAGGGCTTTGCGGTAGGTGCTGAACATTGCTGGGTACTGGATTCCGGGTGCTGGTTCTGGAGGGGGCAGCGCGTGCGAGAGGGGGTATGGCTCGCCTGGGTTTTCGCGTGCGAGCACGCTCCTACAGGGGTGTGTTCAGCGGTTGAACGCGGATTGGACCATGGTTGGGGGGTTCGCCTCAAGGTTTGGGGGTGGCTCGGACAACAGAAAGCAAGGTTGCCGGCCACAGGTAACGATGAAGAGCCCGGGGCTCTGGCCAGTTGGATTCGGGACGTGCCCCATCGCGCAGGCGCCGCATTCCTGCGACGGCGTTGCAATCAGCCGTACGAGCGTGTCTGTAGTAGAAGGCCCTGCCGGCGTCCGACGCGGGCAGGGCCTTCGCGGCCAAGGCCGCTCCCACAGGTGGAGGGTTTAGCGCACGGGGTGGATCTCGATGTCCAGGTCGAGATGGGTCCACGCCCGGTCGGCGGTCAGCACCGGGAGGGCCTTGTCCCTGGCCAGCGCCAGGCAGGCTCGGTCGGCCATTGACAGGCCATGCCGGCGCGAGGACTCCCACAGCTGTGCGGCGAGGTCCGCCTGTTGCGCCGTGAACGGCTCGAAAACGAGCCCGACGTCGACAAACTCCTGCTGCATGCCCTGGACGTCGACCTTGCGCTGCAGTGATTTTTGCAGCACCTCGGACCAGTTCACGGTGGACACGCATCCGCCATCAAGGGCGCGGGCGACCCTGTCCCCGCCCGGCTCGTCATGCAGGAAAGCCAACACGGCGGAGGCATCCAGCACGATGGTCATGACTCCCCATGCTCGTGTTTGGCTTCGGCCCGCCGATCGCCGATGAGTTCATCCACAAGGCTGACGTCCTGCGGGATGTGCCTGAATCGCTCACGGAGCCGCCGCTCGACCCGCTCGCGCCGTTCCAGCACGAGGCTCTCCCCGACCAGTCGGGCGACCAGGCGGTCGCCAGGGCGCAGCTTTAGGGTATTGCGCAACGCGGCCGGGATCACGACACGGCCTTGTGCGCCGACCTGCACCTCGTTTTCATTTTGTGCCACCGCTTTCTCCCTCTGCCACGCTTGGCTCCAATATGGCACACAAAGGCGGAACGAGCCATGCTGGTCACGGGCGCCTGACATCCCCGCTCCTCGAACCACAACAACCTCCCGGAAACCGCTCAGCGGTTATCCGCCCCCCTCGTCTGGACCACCACAGGGGCAGTAGATCCCGGCTCTGCGCTACGCGAAGGCCGGGAAGGCTGGTGGAGGTTGCGTGGCTTGGCTAGTTGTGAAGATTGGGTGGTTTTCTGGCGTTGGCGGGGGCTTCGCGGCCAAGGCCGCTCCCACAGGGGGGGGAGTGGCATTGGGTGTGGGGGGCCAGGCCTCTGGCGGATTGTGCGCTAAGGGTTGCGGATGAAGCCCATGGCTTCGAGTTTGAGGAGGATGCGGTGGGCGGCTTCGTCCGGGGTCATCTCGCGGGTGTCGAGGCGCAGCTCGGGGGTTTGCGGCTCCTGGTAGGGGTCGTCGATGCCGGTGAATTCCTTGATGAGGCCGGCGCGGGCCTTGGCGTAGAGGCCCTTGCGGTCGCGGGCCTCGCAGGTTTCCAGCGGCGTGGCGACGTGGACCTCGATAAAGCCCCCTACCCGCTCGATGCGTTCGCGCACGCGGCGGCGCATGTCGGTGTAGGGGGCGATGGGGGCGCAGATGGCGCAGCCGCCGTTCCTGGTGATCTCGCTGGCCACAAAGCCGATGCGCTGCACGTTGATGTCGCGGTGCTCGCGCGAGAAGCCCAGCTCGCTGGAAAGCTCCTTGCGCACGATGTCGCCGTCCAGCAGCGTCACCGCACGCCCGCCCAGCTCCATCAGCTTGACCCGCAGCGCGTTGGCCATGGTGGACTTGCCGGAGCCGGACAGACCGGTGAAAAACACGGTAAAGCCCTGGCGATCGCGCGGCGGGAAGCTGCGGCGAAGCTCCTGCACCACTTCCGGGTAGGAGAACCACTCGGGGATCTCCAGGCCTTCGCGCAGGCGGCGGCGGAACTCCGAGCTGGGGAGGCTGAGGGTGTGTTCGCCCTCGCGCACCTCGTCGGACGGCACGAAGTCCGCCCGGTCCTGCACGTAGGTCATGGCCTGGAACGGGACCATCTCGATGCCGATCTCGTCGGCATGGCGCTGGATCAGGTCCTGTGCCTCGCAGGGGCCATAGAAGGCCTGTTCGTCCGGGCCCGCATCGGGGCTGGCATGATCGTGGCCGACGATCAGGTGCGTGCAACCGTAGTTGCGGCGGATGATCGCGTGCCACAGGGCCTCGCGCGGGCCGGCCATGCGCATCGCCAGCGGCAGAAGGCTCAGCTGCGTCGTCTGCTCCGGGGCCTGGCGCAGCACATGCTCGTAACAGCGCACGCGTGCGTAATGATCCACATCGCCCGGGGCGGTCACGCCCACGACCGGATGGATCAGCAGGTTGGCTTCGGTCTGGCGCACGGCGCGGCGGGTGATCTCCACCTGGGCACGATGCATGGGGTTGCGGGTCTGGAAGGCGACCACGCGCTTCCAGCCGAGCTTCTGGAAGTACTCTCGCAACTCTCTCGGGCTGTAGCGGTAGGTGCGAAAGTCGTGGTGGACCGGGGCCTCCAGGCCATGCAGCGTGCCGCCCAGATAGACGGGGCCCGTGCGATGCAGCAGCTCGTTGACGCCCGGGTGCGCGGTATCGGTGGTGCCAAACACCTGTTGCGCCTCGCGAGTGCGATCGGGCGTCCAGCGATGCTCCACGTCCATCACCGCGATGAGCATGCCCTCGGCATCGCGCAGGGCGATGCGGCTGCCCTCCTCCACCTGCGCGGCGAAGGCTTCGGTCACGTCCAGCGTGATCGGCATCGGCCACAGCGTGCCATCGGCCAGACGCATGTTCTCGAGCACGCCGTCGTAATCCGCCGGGCCCATGAAGCCCGTCAGCGGGGAGAAGCCCCCATTCAGCAGCAGCTCAGTGTCGCACTGCTGGCGCTCCGTCAGATCCCAGGAGGGCATATCCCGCGCCGCTTCATTCAATTCGCGGGCCGTCGCCTCGTCCACATAACGCTCGCAGAGCGTGCCGCCATACGGCGTAATCAATTCCATTCCGTCATCCGTCGTCGTCTCGCCTTCTGTAGGAGGCCAGCCCTCTGGCCGATTGGGCATCACCAACGCCCCATCGCGCAGGGGGCTGCGCTCCTACAGGGACATGCCACCGCCATACGAGCAGCCAGCGCGCGGGCCGCCACGGCGTGATC